>JAKSIW010000130.1 GCA_024398555.1 Bacteroidaceae bacterium
ACTTGAACCTAGGACCCCCTGATTAACAGTCAGATGCTCTAACCAACTGAGCTAAAGAAGCAGTCGCTCATGTGCCTCTCGGCCTCAAAAGCGTTGCAAAATTACCTCTTTTTCTGAATAAACAAGCATGATGGACAAAAAAAATGAAGAAAGAACGATTATTTCTGTTTTTGTCCGTACTTTAGCATCAGATTCACATTGTAATTATGCGAAAGGGAAGGGTTGCGATATTTGTAGCGGTGATACTGGCCGTCGGACTGATATTCCAGGGTTCGAAGCTTTCAGACCGGAATTTTGAGATTTCCAGGAATCTGGATATTTTCCATAGTATTTTCAGAGAGGTGGATATGCTGTATGTTGATACGGTGGATGTTGAATCTGTCGTCAATGCCGGCATTGATGCCATGCTCGCCCGATTGGATCCTTATACGGTCTATTATCCTCAGGACAAGGAGGGCGATCTGAAGATGATGACTACAGGCAAGTATGCAGGAATCGGGGCGATGATACGCAAGTATCCCGGACGTGACTACGTCGTCATTGAGGAACCGTACGAGAATATGCCGGCGGCAAATTCCGGAGTGCGGGCAGGTGACAAAATCGTCAGAATAGACGGAGAGGACATGAAGGGCCGGGAGTCCCAGTATGTGAGTGATCATCTCAGAGGCGATCCTTCCACTGAATTCATTCTGACAGTGAACCGTCCGGGCGGTCCTGACAGTCTGGACATCCCAATCAGAAGAGCGAATATCGCGTTGCCTTCGGTACCTTATTATGGTATATGGAACGGTGTCGGATACATCCTGCTGGACGGTTTTACGGAAAACTGCTCGCGCGATGTCCGCAAGGCGCTCATTGACCTGAAGGAGCAGGGTGCGAATGCCATCGTACTGGACCTGCGGAACAATGGCGGCGGACTGCTGAATGAGGCTGTGGAGATTGTAAGCCTGTTTGTGCCGAAGGGTACCCTGGTGGTGCAGACCAAGGGAAAGACCCGTCAGTCGGTAAATGACTGCAGGACTGGCCGTGATCCTGTCGATGCGGATATTCCACTCGCAGTCCTGACGGACGGAGGCTCTGCTTCGGCCTCAGAAATCGTCTCAGGTTCTCTTCAGGATCTGGACAGGGCTGTGATTCTGGGAACGCGTACATATGGCAAGGGTCTGGTACAGTCAACACGCAGCCTTCCGTTCAACGGTACTCTCAAGGTGACCACAGCCAAGTACTACATCCCCAGCGGGCGCTGTATTCAGGAGATAGACTATTCGCATCACGATGCAGATGGCAGGGCCTCACGTATGCCGGACAGCCTGACTCACGTGTTCTATACCAAGGCGGGGCGTGAAGTGCGTGACGGAGGTGGTATCCGTCCGGATATCCAGTGCCCTGTAGATACGATGTCGGACATAATGTACTATCTCTCCACAGATGTCGTGCTGTTCGATTTTGTCAATGACTACTGTCTGAAGCACGAGTCCATACCGCCTGTGGATGAATTCTGCATAACGGATTCACTGTATCAGGAGTTTACGAAGTTCGTGCGCGGTTCTGATTTCAAGTTCACCAGCCGTAGCAGTGAGGCTATCAAGTCACTGCGCGAGATTGCTGAGTATGAGGGACTGCTCAAAAAGAGCGAGGCCGAATTCAATCTGCTGGAGGAAAAGCTGCAGTATGATCTGGAAAATGATCTGGACCAGTTCAGGGATGATATCACGGTACTGCTCGGCTCAAGCATCGCTTCGAGGTACTACTATCAGCGTGGCTCAATCAGGTTCAATCTGAAGTATGACACCACTCTGGATTCCGCAGTGACAGTCCTCAATGACAGGAGCCGCTATAACAGCATACTTCGGCGGAAATAACGGACATCCTATGTGAAGTCACTGCCGTCGTGACGAATCTTCAGGTCGTTGAGATATTTCTTGAACGCCTGCTCGTTATGACGGTTGCAGACGAGCAGTACGTCATCCGTATCCACAATAAGGAGGTCTGACATGCCGTCCACGACAACAAGTTTCCGCTTCCCGCCGTTTTCAATAATCAGGTTCCCGGAACAGTCGTAGGTGATGGTGTCATCCGCAATTACCGCATTGCCGTCGGCATCATGGCTGCTCACGTCGTAGAGAAGGTCCCATGACTCGATGTCGTTCCATTTGAATGTTCCCATTGCCATATAGACATTGTCCGCCTTTTCCAACAGCGCATAGTCGATGGAAATGTGCGGGAACGCCTCGTAGAATGCGTACAGCTTGTTGCGTCGGGCATCCCTGTTGTGGCAGGAGCCGTATATCATATCGAACTGCTTTGTGACCTCGGGCATGTAGATGGCCGCCGTTTTTATGAATGCATCTGCGTTCCACATGAGCACACCGGAGTTCCAGTAGAATTCTCCGCTCTCCACAAACAGTCTGGCAAAATTCTCAGCCGGCTTTTCGGTAAATGTACGTACGCGGTACATCCCGTCGGTCATATCGTCATCTATCTGAATGTAGCCGTATCTGGTCTCGGGATGGGTGGGCTTGATGCCTATGGTAAGAAGCATATCGTGCCTGCTGACGAACTGCATTCCCTCTTCAATGGTCTGGAAATAGGACTCCTCGTCCATAATCTGCACATCGGAAGGGAGGACAACAACCTTGGCATTGGGGTTCAGGTCGCGGATGTGATATGCAGCCATGACAAAACTCGGTCCGGTGCCCTTCATTGCAGCCTCGCGAAGAATCTGCGACGGATCGAGATCCGGCAGCTGTTCACGGACCAGTTCGTAGTAGCTCACGTTGGTTGCGACTATGATGTTCTGGCGGGGAATGATTTTCTCCATTCTCGCGACAGCCTGTTTCAGCAGAGTGTTGCCATCCCTGAAGAAGTCCACGAACTGCTTCGGCAGATGTTTCCTGCTGAGAGGCCACATCCTCGTACCGGCACCTCCGGCTAAAATAACGCAGTAATTGTCATTATCCAGCATGTTGTAATATTGTCGTTAGTGTGTCTTGGTGCAGCAATTTAACAAATTGCCTTACATGTTATATCACGAGATATGCCATTATTGCAAAAATCGAACTTATTTTTCGGCAGATTCTTGATTATTCAAAAAACGAAGTATCTTTGCACCGCAATTCAGGTGGCACGTCGCGGAATTGTGATTCTCCAATGCCCAGATGGCGGAATCGGTAGACGCGTTGGTCTCAAACACCAATGGGGTAAAACTCGTGCCGGTTCGAGACCGGCTCTGGGTACT
>JAKSIW010000131.1 GCA_024398555.1 Bacteroidaceae bacterium
CCTGTCTATGCGCAGTTCTCTGCGTTCCGGACGGGCATCTCTGCGTTCCGGACGGACATCCCTGCGTTCCGGGCGGACATCCCTGCGTTCGGTCCGGACATCCCTGCTGTCACTTCCCGGACGGCCGGAAGCGTATTCATCCGCCGTATTCTGTCCCATCGCACTGACACACCACACACTCAAAACAATCAAAACCAGTTTCTTCATATTATTCCTTTTTATTTATTAGACGAACCATGAAGCATTCCGTTACAACCTGCAAAGAAAAAACATTCACTTCACCAGTCCAAGCGAAATCCTGCGTCTCTCCAGATCCACATCCAATACCCTGACGTTCAGATGCTGATGAAGCCTGACCACCTGATTCGGGTCTGTTCCGCGCGGTCCCATCTGCGACACGTGCAGCAGTCCGTTCTCGTGCAGTCCGATATCCACGAACGCTCCGAAATTGGTAATATTGGTCACAATTCCCGGCAGTTCCATACCCGCCCTGAGGTCTTCAATCTTATGAATGTCATCAGCGAAAGCGAACTCCGCCGCCTGCTCACGCGGGTCAAGTCCCGGCTTGGCCAGTTCCTTTATGATATCATTCACCGTAGGAAGTCCCGCAGTCTCCGTGACGAAATCCTCCGCCTTGATTTTCGGGATGAGTCGGGTATTACCCACCAGTTCACTGCTCTTCACACCGAGCGAAGCAGCCATGCGCTCCACAATACCGTACGACTCCGGATGAACCGCCGAGTTGTCCAGAGGATTGGCCGCCCCGCGCACCCGCAGGAATCCCGCGCACTGCTCGAACGCCTTTGCCCCGAGACGAGGCACCTTCTTCAACTCCGCACGGGACCTGAATCCGCCGTTCTCAGTTCGATATGTGACAATATTCTCAGCCAATGACGGCCCGATACCTGACACATGCGCCAGCAGATATGCGCTCGCCGTGTTCAGATTCACACCCACGGCATTGACGCATGACTCCACGGTATTGTCCAGCTTCTCCTTCAGCAGAGCCTGATCCACATCGTGCTGGTACTGGCCGATGCCCAGATTCTTCGGGTCAATCTTGACCAGCTCCGCAAGCGGGTCCATCAGACGACGGCCAATGCTTACCGCACCCCTCACCGTGACATCCTCATCCGGAAACTCCTTTCTGGCCACCTCCGATGCCGAATAAACCGATGCCCCGTCCTCGCTGACAGTCCAGACCTTGCAATCATCCGGCAGCGAAGCCATCTTCATGAATTCTACCGTTTCGCGGCTGGCCGTGCCATTGCCTATCGCCACCGCCTGAATGCGGTACTTCTCCAGCATGTCATTGACCGCAGCCAGCGATGCGGCCGTCTCATGCTGCGGCAGATGCGGATGGATGATGGTATGGTACAGCAGATTGCCATGCTCATCCAGACAGGCTATCTTGCATCCGTTGCGGAATCCAGGGTCAATGGCCATCGTACGTTTCTGCCCCACAGGTGCGCCTAAAAGCAGCTGCCTGAGATTCTCGCCGAACACGCCTATGCTCTCCGCGTCCGCCTTAGCCTTGGCTTCACGGATAATCTCGGTGCTGATGCCCGGTTCTATGAGACGCTTGAAGGAATCCTCCACCGCCATTTTGATATGTTCTGCCAATGCCGGAGCCGGATAGCCGTGTTCCTTGCAGAAATCATAGTAAATCTTCGCACTGCACTTCTCCACATCGGTATCCAGTCCTACAGACAGGAAACCCTCCGACTCCCCGCGCAGCATGGCCAGCAGATTGTGTGACGGAATACGGCTCAGAGGCATGGAGAACGTGAAATATGTACGGTACTTGTCGGCCTCCTGCGATTCACGTCCGGCCTTCGTCACCTTTGATTCCACACGTCTCATACGGAACGATGCACGCATATTCTCCCTGATGACAGGAGTCTCGCTGATTCGCTCCGCGATGATGTCACGCGCTCCCGCAAGAGCCGATTCCACATTGTCCGCGCCGGGCTTGCCTGCCGTCTTCATTGCCTGCGAACCCTTCACGAAAGCCGCCGCAGCACTCTGCGGGTCGCGCATACGCACGTTCCACATCATATCGGCCAGCGGTTCCAGTCCGAGTTCCTTCGCCACGGTAGCCCTGGTACGACGCTTCGGTCTGAACGGCAGATAGATGTCCTCCAGAGCCGTGGCTGACACACAGTTCTCTATCTGACAGCGCAGTTCGTCCGTCAGTGCTCCGGCAGCACCGATGGTGTTCAGCACCGTCTCCTTGCGCTTCTCCATCTCTGTAAAAACATCCAGCCAGTGCTTCACCTCCGCCACCTCGGCATCATCCATCGCTCCCGTCCTCTCCTTGCGGTAACGGCTGATGAACGGAATAGTACATCCTTCCTCGAACAGCTCCACGCAATTCTTCACCTGCCACTCATCCCTCTGGATGCGCATCGCTATGTACTTCAAGTAGATATCCTTCATATCGCAGACAAACTATCGTATTACTACGCTAAATAAGCAAAAAAAGCGCTAATTTTGCGCTCTCAAAATCACAAAAAAAACAAATATGACCACAAAGCAAATCATTCCCGTAATTACAGCAATCATGGCTATCCCGTTTCTTTTCAACTCATGCAAGAGCAAAAACACCTCCGAATGCAAGCAGGAGACAGTTCTGAACACCGACTCCCTCAAGTCCTTATTCCAGGGCGAAGTCGATACCTTCGATGCAGACGCACAGGGTGAAATCAAGGTCAGCTTCTTCAGCATCGCCCACGCCACGATGGCCATCTGCGCCGATGGCAAATGGATTTACATCGATGCCAACACAAACGCCATCAAGCCCGGCACCGACTACTCCGCAATGCCGAAGGCCGACTACATGCTGTTCACCCACAACCACTACGACCATTTCGATATGAAAGCCGTCGGAATGCTGTCTCAGGAGTCAACCCAGTTTATCGCCAACCAGGAAACAGCCGATACTCTCGGCTGCGGCAATGTCCTGCGCAATGGTGAAAGCTTCGTCATGAACGAAGGCTGGACAATCGATGCTGTACCCGCCTACAACAACTCCGAAGAGAAGCTCCAGTTCCATCCTCAGGGCCGCGACAACGGCTACATCCTGACCATCGGCGACCTGCGCATCTACATCGCAGGTGACACTGAGGTTATTCCCGAGATGGCCGACATCAAGGACATTGACATAGCCTTCC
>JAKSIW010000132.1 GCA_024398555.1 Bacteroidaceae bacterium
GCACGCCGTTTGAAGTCCATTTTGACATTACTCCATATTTCAATATGTATATGCCCGCATCCCTTCACCATTATTGAGAAGATATCAATCGTTCTTCTTATGCGTCTGTATCACCTTTCTGATTGTACCGTCAGGATTGTAGTACAGACGGTCAACGCAAACGGAACGGCGCACACCGGTAAACGGCTGCCTGCGTGAAATGCTCAGGTCGGCGTTATGATAGAACATGTACCACTTGTCCTTGAACTGGACTATGCTGTGATGATTGGTGCCGCTGTTCACAGGGTCCAGAATGACGCCCTTGTATTCGTAAGGTCCCAGTGGATTGTCAGCCACGGCATAGACAATCTCAGGCTGATGTCCGGTCAGCGAGCTGTTGGAATATGACAGATAGTACTTGCCGTTGTACTTATGGCACCAGGCGGCCTCAAAGAATTCCACAAGCCCTTCAATGATATGCACCTGTCCGTCATATGAAATCATGTCCCCGTTCAACCTGATGCAGCACAGAGTGTTCTGCCCCACAAACATATATGCCTGACCGTCATCGTCAATGAACACGCAAGGGTCGATGAAATCACGGTCGCAGACAACTCCCGGCGAATCAATGCTCAGAAGCGGATGCCCCAGCGGATCTGTGAACGGTCCGGTTGGCGAATCGCTCACAGCCACACCTATATGTTTCTGGTCCGTAGGATAATACAGATAGTACTTGCCATTTCTGCAAACGCAGTCAGGAGCCCATGCGCCCTGTTTGGCCCAGACAGTCTGCTCGAAAGGTTTGAAAATGACTCCCCTGTCCTGAAAAGTCACCATATCCGTTGTCGTGAAAACATGGTAATCCTTCATGCTGAACGAGAAGGCATTGTCCTCATCATGACTTGGATAGATATAGAGAGTGTCTCCAAACACATGGGCCGACGGATCGGCCGTGTAGCAGCTTCTGATTACAGGATTGTCAAACTCCTCGGTCTGAGCCATAGCGCAGTTCCCTGCGGCCAGCGCCGATACGGCAATGGAAGTCAGTAATTTCAGTTTCATAAATGGTCCTATTCCGGTCATGCAATAAATACGTTCAAATATACGCAAAAAAATAAAATGATTTTGATTATCGTATTACATTTATCAAAAACATTGTTATTTTTGCAGTCGCAAGCGGAAGAATAGCGGTATGGCGGAAAAGACGGAGAGACGCGGTGGGCGGAGGGCCGGCGCAGGACGACCGAAGGGAGACAGCAGGCTTTTCTCGTTCAGGTGCCCGGGAGAACTGGCCGAAAGGATCGGCCAGATGGAGAACCGGACAGAGTTCATCAATGCCAGTCTCAGCCGTGCATTGGATGAACCCGAAGGCTTTGCGCGCATAGGGAAAGTCATCAGACCGTCCGGTATGGCTTCGATGCATCTCCCATACTTCGACCTTAGAGTCACGGCAGGATTCCCCGTACCGCTCGACAATGACGAGAAGTCACAGGACATCGAACTGCTCCGGATGCTCTGTCCTCACCCGGAAGCATCCTACCTCATCAGAGTGCAGGGCGATTCCATGATCGACGCAGGAGTCATGAGCGGGGACATCATCATTGTGGACAAGAGCAACAGGGATCCTTCACCAAAGGAAATCGCAGTATGCGAGATCAACGGGGAATACACGTTGAAACATTTCGTCAAGGACGGCGGAACAGGATGGCTCATACCTGCCAATCCTGCCTATAAGGAAAGGAAGATAGCTCCCGAAGACGAGTTCTGCGTTTGGGGAACGGTCACGTACATCATTCACAGGGCAAGGGACTGAACGGCCATGTGGGCGCTTATCGACTGCAACAGCTTCTTCGCGAATGTGGAGAGGGTCTTCCATCCCGGCCTACGTCACAAGCCGGTTTGCGTCCTTTCAAGCAATGACGGTATCATCGTGGCCCTCACGCCGGAGGCGAAGGCACTGGGGCTGCACAGGGGCGATGCGCTTTTCAAGGTGCGTGACACCGTTGAGAGAAACGATGTAGCCGTCTTCTCCGGCAACATGATGCTGTACGCGGCCATGTCGCAGAGAGTGACCAACATCATCCGGCAGTCCGTGGACATCGTGGAAAACTACAGCATCGATGAAAGCTTTGCAAGTCTTGCCGGATACGGGATTCACTTTGACATCGAGCAGTACATGCGCAGTATCGCCGACAGGATATACCTGTGGACGGACATTCCCGTCAGCATCGGTGTCGCACCAACGAAGACCCTGGCCAAGATAGGCAGCAAGTTCGCAAAGCAATACCCTGGGTATCGGTCCGTCTGTATGATTGATTCTGATGAAAAGAGAAGAAAGGCCCTGGAAATATTCGACCTGTCGGATGTCTGGGGCATCGGCAGGCGGTCATTCGCAAAGTTGAAGAGCCTCGGTGTAAATACCCCTCTGGAGTTTGCCGACAAGCCTGGAGACTGGGTCCGCAGGCATTTCAGCAAACCCGGTGTGGAGACGTGGAAGGAACTGAACGGCTATTCCTGTATCGATACCTCAGAGATACTCATGCGACAGAACATCACCACCAGTCGCAGCTTCGGTGACATGATCATGACCATAGAGCAGGTCAAGGCATCCGTGGCCACATTTGCGGCCAGCTGTGCCAACAAGCTTCGGGGCCAGAGTTCGGCAGCCGGTTGTGTGACGGTATTCCTATGCAGCAACTTCTTCAGGGATGATCTGGAGCAGTACTACAATGCGGCGACTCTCCCATTCTGCGTCCCCACGACAGACACCATAGAGATAACGAAGACTGCGCTGGAGATTGTGGACAGAATCTTCAAACCCGGCATCAAGTACAAGAAATCCGGTGTGATTCTGGGAAAGATAGTCCACCTGTCGTCCGTACAGCCGGACCTGTTCGATCCGATTCAGAACCGCGCCGAGCGTCTTGACCTGTCACAGAGGATAGACAGTCTCAACCGGAAGTACGGCCTGAAAACCGTAAGCCTCGGAGTTGAAGGCGGGAAGCAGCAGCCGTGGAAGGTCAGAAGTGAGCACAAAAGCTACAACTACCTCACGGACATCAACGAGATACTGACAATAAGAATCTGAATCTCTT
>JAKSIW010000133.1 GCA_024398555.1 Bacteroidaceae bacterium
TCGATGCCGTCCAGGATGGCGAAGAGCTCGGAGACGGTCTCGGCACGGAGCATCGCTATGCGGGTGTGCTTGAAGTCGGGGATACCCTTGAAGAGTGGGCTGGCGGCCAGATGACGGCGGATGTGGATGATGCCGCGACGTTCGTCCAGTCTGGCGATGCTGTCCAGAGTCTCCTGCTTCAGGACTTCGAGTTTCCAGCGGAAGCCGGGGTCCTGCCACTCCTGGCCGGTCTTCAGGTAGTGCTTCACCTCTTCGAATATCCAGGGGCGGCCGAAACTGCCCCGGCCTATCATGATGCCGTCCACTCCGTATCGGTCGAAGCATTCTGCGGCACGTTCAGGTGTGGTGATGTCGCCGTTGCCGATGATGGGGATGTGCATTCGCGGGTTTTTCTTCACTTCGCCTATCAGGGTCCAGTCGGCCTGTCCGGTGTACATCTGGGCACGGGTACGGCCGTGTATGGTCAGAGCCTGAATGCCGCAATCCTGCAGCTGCTCGGCCAGTTCCACGATGATCTTGCTTTCGTCATTCCAGCCGAGGCGGGTCTTGACTGTGACCGGGATGCTGACGGCATCCACTATGGCGCGGGTGATTTCGAGCATCTTGGGAATGTTCTGGAGCATCCCGGCACCTCCGCCCTTGCCGGCCACCTTCTTGACAGGACAGCCGAAGTTGATGTCAAGGATGTCGGGGTGGGCCGCCTCTACCATTCTGGCTGCTCCGACCATGGCCTCGGTATCCTTTCCGTATATCTGGATGGCTACGGGACGTTCCTCATCGCATATCTCCAGCTTGCGCATGGTGCTGTTGACCTCGCGGATGAGGGCATCGCTCGAAACGAATTCGGTATAGACCATGTCTGCTCCGAAGCGCTTGCAGAGCATACGGAAAGCCGGGTCTGTGACATCCTCCATCGGGGCCAGCAGCACCGGCTTCTCTCCAAGGTCTATGTTGCCGATTTTCATCGGAACCGTGCTTATGCCAGAATTGAATAGACAATGTCTGCAGGAGTGTCCGGAATCTTCACACCGCTTTCGGTCTCCATGCAGAGTGTCTTGATTGCCACATACGGACGAAGCATCTCCTCGTTTTCGGCAATGTTGGTGTCCTCACCGAAATATGCCTTCTGGAACGTGTGCCAGAACTGTGCGGCCTGCGTCAGACTGCAGTGATACTCTCTGACGAAGATGGGTTCCATATATTTCATTACCTGAAGGAGCGACAGGATAGCTCCGAAGTCGAGCAACGGGTAGCCGTAGCAGAAGTCCAGCAGGTCAATGAGATAGCTCTTGCCGTCGGCCTGAATGATGTTGCCGAAGTGAAGGTCGCCGTGCAGACATGTGTCAGCGTCAGGCATTGCATTCAGCATGTTCAGCGCCTTTTCCTTGATGGAATCGCTACGGAACTTGTTGTCACGTATCATTTTGCCGAAGCAGTCCTTGACGTTCGGAAATACGGTCTTGTCGCATGGTGTGGAATGCAGCAGCTTCGTCACCTCTGCGAACTGACGTGCCAGCGTGTCTATGTTCTCCGGTTCTTCACCTATCATCTTCGCAAAAGAGCGCTTGCCTAATATGCGCTCGAATACAAGTCCTCTGCGTTGTCCGTCTGTTACCAGTTCACCCGGCTTGGGAGTGGGCAGCCCCATGTTGTAAACTCCGCGCGAGTGAGCAAGTTCCTTCTCTATCTGCTCCATGCTTACATCTGCGCTCATGAATTTGAGCATCAGCGTAGGGTCGGTCTTGTGAAAATAGGATGTTCCCACTGCACCGCCGCCGGTCTGGGTCCAATCGTTCAGGTCAATCAGTTTCATAGCTTGAATAATTTGGTTGTTAAGAACTTGCGAATATACTAAAAATCTTTTGTTTATCTCGATACCATCTTGTAGAGCCTGTCGCCGCGCCTCACTTTCTCCGGTACTTTGAATGATACCGGCACGCCCTGCGGAACGTCTGTGACGCTCTTCAGATCCACGCGCGGATCCTCCAGCGTGAATGTCAGACAGCCGGTGGCATTGCCTGTGACCATCAGCTTGTCCCCTGCTGTCATAGGAGCGGCTTCGGGCAGGAACTCGCCAACGCCCAGTTTCGAGAAATAGTCGGTGCAGCGGCCTACATAGACCTTTGTCTCCGTAGCCTGGGAACCGTATCTGTCAGTCCATTCACCCAGACGCTGCCCCAGATAGTAGCCGTTCCAGAAGCCACGGTTGAACACGGTGCTGAGACGGGCATCCCAGTCATCCTTTCTCTCGTCGGTGAATGTACCGTCAAGTACGGCCTGAATGGCTTCGGAATAGCATTCTGTGACGGTGCGGACGTACTCGGCTCCGCGTGCGCGGCCCTCTATCTTGAATACTCTGACACCTGCCTGAATGAGCTGGTCCAGAAATCTGATGGTCTTGAGGTCCTTGGGTGACATGATGTACTGGTTCTCCACCTTCAGCTCTATGTCGGACTCCTTGTCCTGAAGCAGGTAGGCGTTGTATCCGCGGCGGCACACCTGCATGCATGCACCGCGGTTGGCCGATGCTCCGAGTTCGTTCAGGCTCATGTAGCATTTGCCGCTGATGGCCATGCACAGCGCCCCGTGGCAGAACATTTCAATGCGAATCAGGCCTCCTTTCGGTCCGCGGATGTCCTCTTCCACGATATGACGGTGTATTTCCGCCACCTGCGTGAGGTTCAGCTCGCGGGCCAGCACGACCACATCGGCAAACTGCGAGTAGAAACGCAGTGCCTCGATGTTGCTGATGTTGAGCTGGGTGGAGAGATGCACCTCCAGTCCGATGCTGTTGCAGTAGGTCATAACAGCGATGTCGCAGGCTATGACTGCCGAAATCCCGGCATCAAGTGCCGCATCTGCAATCTCATGTATCATGGGAATGTCCTCGCCGTACATCACCGTGTTCAGCGTCAGGTAGCTCTTCACACCATGTCCGCTGCATTCACGGGCAATTGTCCGCAGGTCGTCAATCGTGAACTTCGATGCCGAGCGGGCACGCATGTTCA
>JAKSIW010000134.1 GCA_024398555.1 Bacteroidaceae bacterium
CAATATGAAATGTGAAGAGAAATTTTCAGAAATGTATCACAAGGCACCGCAGGACGTGGCCTTCTGTCCATACAGAATCTGCCCGATTGGGGCGCATGTGGATCATCAGTACGGTCGTGTAACCGGTCTGGCGATAGATCGTGGCATTCATTTTGCCTACAGTTCCAAGCAGAACGGTGTCATTGAGCTGACATCGCTCCAGTTTGACAAACGCGCTCAGTTCCACATCAGTTCGGTGGATGAGAGGAAATGTGGTGACTGGGCTGATTATCTGCGCGGAGTGACATTGGAGCTTCAGCAGAAACATACATTGTCAGTGGGACTGTGCGGCGTGATTGAGGGTACGCTTCCTATTGGCGGTCTGTCATCATCGGCTGCAGTTTCCATAGTTTATCTGACGGCATTATGCAGGGTGAATGGAATCAAGCTGTCTCCGCTGGAGGCCATTATGATGTCGATGCGTTCGGAGAACAACTATGTGGGCGTGAACAGCGGCAAACTGGACCAGAGCTGCGAGGTCTATTCAAAGAAGGACCATCTGCTCTATCTTGATACGAAGGACGATACCTACGAGCTGATTCCGACATCGCCGAAGATGAAGCCATACGAAATCGCCATCTTCTTCAGCGGAGTGGAGCGCACACTGGCCGGCAGCAAGTTCAATATGAGGGTTGATGAGTGCCGCAGTGCCGCATACGCTCTGATGGCATACGCCGGGATGGACTACGGCAAGTACAATGAGACATTCTTCCGCGATGTGCCCCGCAAGGTTTATGATGACTACAAGGAACGTCTTCCGGAACAGTGGCGCCGTCGCGCCGAGCATTGGTACACGGAGCAGGAGCGCGTGGTGGCTGGTGCCGAGGCATGGCGCAGGGGTGACATCGAGACCTACGGCAAGCTCAGTTTCGAGAGCGGCCGCTCATCCATTTACAATTGGGAGACAGGTTCGCCGGAGCTCAAGACGCTGTATGATATAATGTGCCACACGGACGGTATCTACGGAGGACGTTTCAGCGGTGCAGGATTCAAGGGATGCTGCATGGCGCTGATTGATCCGGCTTACAGAGAGAGTATTTCGGAAAAGGTCACGGAGGAATATCTGAAGGTGTTCCCGGATCTGAAGGGTAAGTATCAGGTGGTTATCTGCCACTCTGCTGACGGTGCTTCGTTATGAAATGTCTGATTCTTGCAGCGGGATATGCAACCAGGTTGTATCCGCTTACCGAAAATTTCCCGAAACCTCTGCTGAAGGTTGGAGACAAGACTATTCTGGACTGGTTGATTGATGATATTGACGGAGCCGGACTGGTGGATGAGTATGTGGTCATCAGCAATCACAAGTTTGCACATCATTTCCAGCAGTGGGCTGCCGGCAAAACCGTTAAGATTACTGTCGTGGATGACGGAACATCGACCAATGAGACCCGTCTGGGTGCTGTATGCGACATAAAGTTCGCCATTGACTCGCTCGGTCTGGACGATGATATGCTTGTCATCGCAGGCGATAACGTGCTGGATTTCTCGTTGACGAAGTTCGTGAGATATGCACACGAGCATGAGACTTCGTGCATCATGCGCTATTTCGAGCCTGATGAGAACCGTCTGCATAAATGCGGAGTGGTGGAGGTCGATGCTGAAGACCTGATTCTCGGTATGGAGGAGAAGCCTGCCGAGCCGAAGTCACATTGGTGCTGTCCGCCGTTCTATTTCTATACCAGGGCCGATGCCCGTCTGGTTCAGAAGGGCATTGACGCAGGATGCGGAACGGATGCCCCCGGCAGTTACATTGCCTGGCTTTGCACCGTCACGCCTGTTCATGCAATGGAGATGCCGGGTCGCCGCTACGACATCGGCAATCTGGAGTCATATCACAAGGTATGCGAAGAATATAAAGGTATCACCCGATGAAACTGCAGACTCCGCTTGAGATAGCCGGATGTGAAATCCGTTTCAACTACAGGACCAAAGCACTCCTGCTGGGCTCTTGCTTTGCCCAGGGGATAGGCTCCCGTATGCATGACTGTTGGATGGACGTTATGGTGAATCCCTTCGGAGTCCTGTTCAATCCGTGTTCCATCGCAGACAGCCTGAAACTGCTGGGTGAAGATGGTCATTTCACAGAAGAGGACGTGCTGGATACGCCTTGCGGCTATTGTTCGCTGCATCATCATACTTCCTTTGCGAACATGTACAAGGAAGGTTTTCTGAAGAACGCGAACAGGAGACTGGACGAGGCACGCGGGTTCTACCGTCAGGCGGAATGCGTAATAGTGACTCTCGGCACCGCTTTCATCTATACCTACAAACCGACCGGACAGGTAGCTGCCAACTGTCTGAAGCTGCCGCAGAATGACTTCGAGCGGAGGATGATAAGCGCTGCCGAGGTATTCGAGTCGCTGGCTCCGGAAATCCGGCGGAATTCTGAGCGGCAGTGGATATTTACCGTAAGTCCTGTCAGGCACATTGCCGACGGTTTGCATCAGAACCAGTTGAGCAAGGCTGCCCTGCTGACAGGAGTGGACCTGTTGTGCGGGACTTTTGAGAATGCTCACTATTTCCCTGCATACGAGATAGTCATGGATGAACTTCGCGACTACCGTTTCTATGCTGAGGATATGGTCCATCCTTCCGTTCAGACACAGGATTACGTATTTGACAGGTTTCTTGAGTACTACCTCGACGATGAGGGTCTGGACCTTCGTGATGAGGTGCGGAAAATCATTCAGATGTACCATCATGAATTGTTGAAGCCCGGTTCCAGGGAGGCGCTTTCGTTTGAGACCCGCCGCGAACTGGCGCTGACAGGTTTCCTGAAGAGAATCGGCAGGGAACCATTTGAGTTGGATTTGTTGAATTGGACAAAAAGGATATAAGATTATGGATAAGGGTAAAGTTTTTCTGGGACTGTG
>JAKSIW010000014.1 GCA_024398555.1 Bacteroidaceae bacterium
CAAAGTTATCGGTTTTATCTATATCGGTCAAATAAAACTGCGGTTTTTTTACATCGGACGGCCGCCACCTCCGAATCCGCCGCCTCCGAATCCACCGAATCCGCCGTTGCCTCCACCGAATCCTCCGCCTCGGCCCTGCGGACTGCCCTGAGGATTGCCCTGCGGACTGCCGCCGGGTGTGCCGCCGCGTCTCTGGAATTCGCCTCTGCCCTGTGTCGGCATACTCTGACGGCCTTCTGTCTGACGTGCCTCCCTCTGGGTTTTGTCGTATGCCATTCTGTTCTGACGGATTTCCTGACGGGCTTCCTTATTGCCGAAGATGTTCAGACGGTAGATGAAATGGAGTACGATGTAGCTGTTGATGTTGTTGTTTTTGGTATCGCTGCGGCCGGTGGCGGATATGTTGCGGTTTACGTTGGTCGTCTGATTGAGGATATCGTACCATTGGATGGAGATGGTGCCGGCATTACGCTTGAGGACGTTCATGGAAAGCTGCATGTTCCAGATGAGGTCGTTGCGGTTGTAGGCTGAACTGCTGAATCCACGGCGGCTCTGCATGCTCATGTCGGTGTTGAGCCTGAGATTCTTCCAGCTTTCCTTCCTCAGATCCAGACTGAAACCGTAGTCGTAGTTCCATGTGTCTGTGTTGTTGGTTGTCTGCAGGCTGTTCTTCGAATGCTGGTAACGGATATTGCCATTGGTGGAGAACTCAAGCCATCTGTTGCGATATGTAGCACTCAGACGCTGGTTGGCATTTACCGATTTCGTGGTACTCAGCTGCGAGCCCTGCGATCCTGACTGCATGGAGGAGCGTGATCTCATGAAGCCTTCCTGATGATTGTATGAGGCCGAGGTGTTCGCCGATACGTTTATCCTGTGTCCCTGCGGAAGGGTTTCGTTGGCAATGGCTGAGGAGAATGTGAAATTGGCGGTGGTGTTCCAGTTGCTCCAGAATCCGTCCATATTTACACTCTGAGTGGTGGTGACACCTGTGGATTCATCGTAGTCGGTCTTGCTGGAGATATTTCTGAGGGTGTTTCCTGCGGACAGCCTGAAACTGTAGTTGCGTTGTTTTTCCTGAATGTTCGTCTGATAGTTCAGTTCCAGGGTGTTGTTGAATGTGGGCTTCAGGTCAGGATTACCCTTGCGGATATTCAGAGGATTGCTGTTGTCGGTTATGGCAAGCATCTGATCCATGTTCGGCTGGTTGGTGCGGCCACGATATGTCACCTGCAGGCTCTTCTGTCTGGTCCAGCGGTATCGGAAGTTCAGGGTGGGGGTCCAGTTGAAGATATCCCTTGAGGCGATGGTATCCACTCCCATGAACTTGTAGCTCATCTCCTGATGCTGCGGCAGAAGGCTGAATCCCACATTCATCGTTATTTTGTCTGTGTTCAGACGCAACTGCGTCTCGATAGTCTGATCCAGGTTCTTGTGTATCTGATAACGGCTCAGCGAATCGTTCTCGTAATAGACCATAGCCTCGGAATCGGGCAGATCCCATGTCTCTTCCCAGTCAGGGAACAGATTGGATGGGAACTGATAGGTCTTGCGGTCGGTGTCCTGGAAGCGGTACTGAATCTGGTAGCTCAACTGAAGGAAAAGGTGTTCAGACATGGGCTCGCTCCACATGACGCGTCCCGAGATGTTGTCATTCTTGGAAGGAGAGTCGTTGAAGCGGTTCATCGTGGTATCGCGTGATGCCATCTGATAGTATTTCTGGCGGTTGACTGAGTAGTTCTCGTTGTCGTTTCTGGAAATGGAGAAGTTCGTTGACAGTGTGAGGTTGCGGCCATCGTTGTTGAACTTCCTGTTGAACTGCAGCTGACCGCTGAACTGTATGCTGTGTCCTCTGGAAAAAGAGCTGTTGTTCTGGCTGTTGACTCCGATGGAATCCATCAGTTCGCGGAACCGGTCCTGCTTGTAGTCGTTGAGAGGTTCGTCCATCCCGTTCTTGTGAGGGTCCGCATTGAATGATACGGACTCATTGCTGTTGCCGCTGCTGTTCCTGTTGTACGAGAAGCTCGGGCGGAACATCACATCAGTCATAGTGTCCGGCCGCCATTCCAGACGCAGGCTGCCGTCAAATCCGTCGCGGCTGCTGCTGTTGTTCGAATGGTTGTTGCGAAATGACTGGCTGGTAAGCGATGTCAGGTAGGTCTCTGATTCGGATTCGTTGATGGAACGCGAACTGGAGCCGTTGTATCGGACGTTTCCGCCTACTTCCAGAGGGTATTCGTTGCGTCTGCCCTTGAATGTCTTGCCGATGTTCCTGCTGAAATTCACACCGAGCTGGGTATTGTAGTTCAGGCCGTTTCCTGCGCCGCCGCCACGTCCGCCGTATCCGCTCATGTTGCCGGTATTTCCGGTGATTGATACCTGTCTGTCGGTAGTGAATCTGTTGACTGTGATACGCCCGCTGTACAATCCCTTGAGCCATTCTCCGTAGTCGTTGTCGCCGATAGGGATACCCGTGCCCATGTCGATATTGTTGTTCCAGCCGCGTCTCATATTCGGCTTGACCTGCAGGTCCATCACCATTTCCTCCTCTCCGTCGTCTATTCCGGTGATTCGTGCCAGATCGCTCTTCCTTTCGTATGTCTTCACCTTATCGACCATCTCGACAGGCAGGTTCTTCATTGCCATGTTGGTGTCGTAGTCAAAGAATTCCTTGCCATCTACAAGGAATCTCCTTACTTCCTTGCCGTTGACCTTCACTGTGCCGTTCTCAACGATGACGCCAGGCAGTCTCTTTATGAGTTCTTCGAGAACAGAACCTTCAGGTACGCGGAAGGCGTCTGCATTGTACATGACGGTATCGTCAACCATCTGCATTTCCGGCAGTGCGGCTTCAATGACTGCTTCGTTCAGCATGATGGTGTCGGCCTTGAGACGCAGAGTGCCGAGGTCAATGCTGCGGTCGCTGCGTACTACACTGAATGATTTTTCCTGAGTTATGTATCCCATGAAGGAATATCTCAGCATATAGTCTCCGACTGGCAGCTTCTGGATGGAGTAGTGACCGTAATTGTCTGAAACGGTTCCGGTGACCGTCATGGTGTCCGGCATCAGGAAGAGCTGGATTGCAGTCTGGGCTACGGCGATTCCGTTGTCAGCGTCAATGATATTGCCTGAGATGGTCGCCTTCCCGCCAAGAAGCGTATTGGCCGGCTCTTTTGAATTGCGCTGGGCCATTCCGACTGCCGGATGGCAAAGACACAATAACATAACCGGTAAAATATGATAAAGTTTCATTTGGTTAGCAGTAAGTCCGATAATAAGACGCCTGCGGCATCTAATGGTTTAATATTTTTAAATAATGTGAGAATATGTTTTCGTATTCGGCCAATATGGCAGTATGTAGTCATGTGCAAATGACAATATGACACACGAAAGGCGGCGGTACACACGTTGCTTGTATCAGTCGCAAAACAGCGTGTACTATGAACAATTACAATTCAAACAGCAATGAGGTCCAGTATCTGAAACAGTATGCTGTGAATCTTAATGAGAGGGCCAGGCAGGGCAAACTGGATCCTGTAATCGGTCGTGATGAGGAGATTCGCCGTCTTCTTCAGATTCTGAGCCGTCGTACCAAGAACAATCCGATTCTGATTGGCGAGCCCGGAACAGGCAAGACTGCCATCATCGAAGGACTCGCACAGCGCATCTTCCGTGGGGATGTCCCTGAGAATCTTCGCTCCAAGACAATATGCTCGCTTGATATGGGAGCGCTTGTGGCGGGTGCGAAATACAAAGGTGAATTCGAGGAACGTCTGAAGGGCGTGATAAATGAAGTGATGGCCAGCAATGGTAATTTTATCCTTTTCATCGATGAAATACACACTCTTGTCGGGGCCGGGGCAGGCGAAGGCGCCATGGATGCTGCCAATATTCTCAAGCCGGCGCTTGCACGCGGCGACCTGCGCGCAATAGGTGCTACCACACTCAATGAGTATCAGAAGTATTTCGAAAAGGACAAGGCTCTGGAGCGTCGTTTCCAGACGGTCATGGTGGATGAACCTGATGTGGCCAGTTCCGTCTCCATTCTGCGCGGCCTGAAGGAGAAGTATGAGAATCACCACAAGGTCCGCATTAAGGATGAGGCCGTGATTGCGGCCGTCGAGCTTTCGGACCGTTACATAACTGAGCGGTTCCTTCCGGACAAGGCCATTGATCTGATGGATGAGGCCGCAGCAAAGCTTCGGATGGAGCGCAATTCCGTTCCGGAGGAGCTGGATGAGATTACCCGTCGCCTCAAACAGCTTGAGATAGAACGTGCCGCCATACGTCGTGAGAATGATGATGTCAAGCTGCAGGAACTGAACGGGCAGATAGACGAACTCAAATCCCAGGAGCAGCGTATGCGTGCCAAGTGGGAGCAGGAGAAGTCACTGCTTAACGCCATCCAGCAGGACAAACTTCAGATGGAGCAGCTGAAGACTGAGGCTGACAATGCCGAGCGGGAGGGCAATTACGGCCGGGTGGCAGAGATACGCTATGGCAAACTGCAGGAACTGGAGCAGCATATCTCCGACATCCAGGACAAACTTCATCTTCAGCAGGGTGACAGTGCTCTGGTCAAGGAGGAGGTGACAGCCGATGATATTGCGGAGGTAGTGTCCAGATGGACCGGTATTCCTGTAAGCCGTATGCTCGAAAGTGAACGTGAGAAGCTGCTTCATCTCGATGATGAACTGCGCAAACGGGTGATAGGGCAGGATGACGCAGTATGTGCGGTTGCCAATGCGGTTCGCCGGAGTCGTGCCGGACTGCAGGATGCGAAGCGTCCTATCGGTTCGTTCCTTTTCATGGGAACAACCGGTGTCGGCAAGACAGAGCTGGCCAAAGCTCTTGCGGAGTACCTTTTCAACGATGAAAAGCTGATGACCCGCATTGACATGAGTGAGTATCAGGAGAAGTTCTCAGTGACCCGTCTCATTGGAGCGCCTCCCGGATATGTGGGCTATGACGAAGGCGGTCAGCTGACAGAGGCTGTCAGACGCAAGCCATATTCAGTGGTGCTGTTCGATGAGATAGAGAAGGCGCATCCTGACGTTTTCAACGTACTTTTGCAGGTGCTTGACGATGGTCGCCTGACCGATAACAAGGGTCGTGTAGTGAATTTCAAGAACACTATTATCATCATGACCAGCAATCTGGGCAGTGACTATATACGGGAGCGTATGTCACAGTATGATTCCGGTTCCGGCAGGGACGCATGGATTGATGAGACGCGCCGTCAGCTGCTGCTGATGCTGCGACAGACCATACGTCCTGAGTTCCTGAACCGTATCGATGAGACAGTGCTGTTCCTGCCGCTTGACAGAGAGGGAATACGCCGTATCGTACGTCTGCAGCTGGACGGAGTCAGTCGGATGCTGGCTGACAATGGCATAACGGTTGAGGTGTCGGATGCAGCCGTTGACCTGATTGCCGAAGAGGGCTTTGATCAGGAGTTCGGAGCGAGACCTGTCAAGCGTGCTATCCAGAATCTCCTTCTGAACCGTCTTTCTACAGAGATATTATCCGGTAGGATTGACCGCTCGCACATTCTGCATGTTGACGCAAATGGTGGAGAATTGTCCTTTGAATAATTGAACAGGTGGAATAAATGTCTTAATTTGCATCCGTAATGGCTGTAGTGCATAGGACATATCCGATTCCCGGCAGCGGCGGCGAACTGGCATCCGCAATAAGTGAACTGTTCCGCAGGAAGAATGCCTGTGTGTCCCGTGCCGATATAATCGCATGGGCCGCAACCGGCGAACTGTATCTGGCAAGTTTTCTCTGCGGCCTGCCTGTACGGATGATGCGTGCAGAGCAGTATGCCATCAGAGAATATCATGTACCTATGAATATTGACTGCTCGGATTACAATCTTTTGTATGAACTGCTTGCCGGCAGTGAGAATGCCGTCGGAGTATGCCTACACCTTCCGGACTCTGACGGTGTCCTGCATGATACCTGGGTCGGGCGTCAGCTGATATTCGATATGTTTGACTTCTGTCGTGACGCCATCGGCTGATTTGCCCTCCCTGTTGCCGGCTACTCAAAAAAGGAGAAATGAACTGATCCATAGACCCGCATCTGTCTGAAATGCGGATTTTCCTTGAAATCGTATTTGTCACCGTGCTCCAATACGAAGATGCCGCCAGGTTTTAGTATGCCACGGTTCAGAACCATTTCAGGGATTTCGCCAAGCTCGGGCAGCTGATATGGAGGATCTGCAAAAATAAAGTCGAACTGTTCGTGACAGCCTTCCAGGTATTTGAAGACATCACCGTTAATGACCAGACTGTTCTGCGTCCCGACTGTTTCCATTACCTTGCGGATGAAGTTGTAGTGGTCACGATCCTTCTCAACTGATATGACGCGCCCGCATCCTCTGGAAAGGAGCTCTATGCTGATGCTTCCTGTGCCGGAGAAGAGATCCAGTGCTGTCGCATCTTCGAAGTCGATTCTGTTTGCCAGTACGTTGAAGAGGTTCTCCTTTGCAAAATCTGTTGTGGGTCTGGCCTTGAATGTCCTTGGGACATCAAAGCGACGGTGTCTGTAAATGCCGCTTATAACACGCATATTGTCTTTTCTCCTGTCATTAGTTTCAAGTTCCGCAGCATGTCTCCGTCCGGGTCTGTGCAACCGGCAATCCAGATGGAATCGTGTGCCGGATGAAACGATACATGCTTCCACACCTTCAATATATGATACAACGTCCCGAAGCGCTCCCTGTCATGGAATGTGTTCAGGAACAGGAGCCTGTCGCCTTTTGTGGCGGCGATGTCAGTCCGTCCTTCGCCCATGATGACTGCCAGAACGCCATTTCCTGCTCTGTTCATCCTGTGAAGCATATTCGTCAGAAAAGAATGGACGGACAATTCTGGATGGGCCGCAATGGCCGTAGCCGCGCCAGCGGAGATTCCCGTCAGAATGCCGGTATGCAGCTCCGGAATGAGTTCTGTGAACACTGACAGTTCTGGACTGTATGGATATACAATTCTGAACAGCTGCCCGGCTTCTTCCGCACTTATGTCAGGGACCAGTTCGGCAGGTATTGCCGTGACAGGACCTGAGACGATGATTTCCTGCACTCCTTCGGATGCAGATGTAAAACAGAATCCATCCGCATTGCTGCAGATGGATTCCGAACTGTTATTCTCTGATACTTGGGACATCCGTAGGATTACTCCCAGTTACCGGCATTGTTATTACCGCTGACGGCGTCACCGACCTTCATGCCGGGATAGCGGCCAAGCTGCTCCCTCTCTTCGATGAGGTTGAATACCTCCTGCTTGTCAAGGCCGTCGTAGTATTTCTCAAAGAGGGTTCTTGCCTCGAACAGATGCATGAATGTACCGGATTTGGTGGTATCGCAACCAACCTCCATCTCGAACTCTGCACCGTTGCCGAAAGGAACATAGCGGAGTGAGTCTGCGTTGAAGCCTTCCGGGAAGATTGAACCGATAAGGTCTGTCCAGACGGTATCGCGGCTGAAGAGGAAATGCATGTTGCCACGAGCATCCTTGGCAACGAATCCATTGTCAATGGCCTCCTTCCACTTCTCGTCAGCGATTCTCTGATTCTTGGCATTTCTGGCCTCGTCATAAAGTGCGAGAACCTTTGATTCTGTCCAGCCTTCGTCAAGCTGGTAGTCATTGAGCTCACCGACCTTGGCAATTGTAGGCAGCTTGCCGGTCTTCACGAACTCGATAAGTGAGTCCATATCGGCAGTGTAGCGGTTGTCATGCTGGTTGTAGAACTCAACCTGAGCTGTACGGATGTCAATCAGGCGGTTCTTGACTGCCTCATCCCTTACACTCTTCTCTTCCTGGAACTTGATAGGACCCATTATACTTCCGTACACGATGTATACCAGGCCGACAATACAGAGAGCCAGAAGAATGTTAATGACTTTTTTCATAAACTATGGTTTTTTAATTATTTTCGTTTCGCAAAAATAGAATAAATATTATTAATTAGTACCCGATTTGGCAAAAATAATGAGAAATGGATGATAGAGCCCTGATTATTTCCGCAGTAAAGCGGGAATGTCCGTTTACTCCAACGCAGGGACAGGAGACGGCAATCTGCATGCTGGCGGATTTCATCGGAATGGATTCCGCCCGCAAAGTCTTTCTGCTGTGCGGATATGCAGGTACGGGTAAGACCACCATCATAAGTGCTTTTGTTCAGGCTCTCAGACATCTGCACAGGCGTGTTGTGCTGCTGGCTCCCACCGGCAGGGCTGCCAAAGTGTTTTCGCTCTACTCCGGAGTGCCGGCATATACCATTCACAGGAAGATATACCGCCAGAAATCAATACTTGACCAGTCTGCGTTTGTTTTGGACAGCAATCTGCATGAGAATACACTGTTTCTGGTAGATGAGGCGTCGATGATTTCCAACGAAGGACTGGCCGGTTCCGGATTCGGGACAGGACGGCTGCTCGACGATCTCATCAGCTATGTGTTTTCCGGCAAGTCGTGCTCGCTGCTGATGCTCGGCGATATCGCGCAGCTTCCTCCGGTGGGGGAGACTGTCAGTCCGGCACTGGAGCCTTCCTGTCTGCGTTCATACGGTCTGGATGTCATGGAACATACGCTTACGGAAGTGGTCAGACAGGATTCGGATTCCGGTATTCTGTATAATGCTACAAGACTGCGGGACGGGCTGCCGGCCGTGTCTGAATTCGGCGGTCCGGATGTTGTCTGCAGCGGGTTCAAGCTTGTATCGGACGGGTTCAGTGACGTGAAGCGCATCAGAGGTGATGAGCTGGTGGAATGTATATCCAACTGCTATAACCGCGGAGGAATAAGCGACACTATTGTTCTGTGCAGGTCGAACAGAAGGGCCATCATTTACAATAACGGTATCAGGAATACCATTCTGGACCGTGAGGATGAGCTGTGCCGTGGAGATCAGGTGATGGTTGTGAAGAACAACTATTACTGGACAGAAAAATACCGGGCCGAAGCTGTCGGGGCGGATGAATCTCCTGCCGGTATTCCTTCGTTTATTGCCAACGGTGACATTGCCACAATACGCCGTGTCAGGAATTTCAGAGAACTGTACGGCTTCAATTTTGCTACGGTACAACTCTCTTTTCCTGATTATGACGATTTCGAAATGGAGACGACGGTGATTCTGGATACTCTCCATTCAGAGGCTCCGGCTCTGACAAAGGAGGAGCAGAACCGGCTGTTCAGCAATGTCCTGGAAGACTATGCCGATATACCCGACAGACGCGAACGGATGAAGCGGCTCCGACAGGATTCGTATTTCAACGCTCTGCAGCTGAAGTATGCGTATGCCGTCACATGCCACAAGGCTCAGGGCGGCCAGTGGTCCAATGTCTTCATTGATCAGGGCTATGTCCCGGAGGACGGCCATACTTTGGAGTACTACCGCTGGCTATATACCGCCCTGACACGCGCTACCGGCACTGTCTATTTCGTGAACTGGCCGGAAGACTCCTGATATCTCAGATCTTTGCGAGGATAGCGTCGATAGCCGCCTGAATACCGTCTGCATTGCGTCCGCCGGCAGTAGCGAAGTGGGGCTGGCCACCACCGCCGCCCTGGATGTTCTTTGCAGCCTCGCGCACGAGCTGTCCTGCATTGAAACGTGCTGTCAGGTCATCGCTTACGCTGACTGTGAGCATCGGCTTGCCTGCATCTACACTTCCGATGACGACCATCAGGTTCGATGTGATTTCACCGCGCAGCATGAAAGCAAGATCGCGTGCCGTGTTGGCATCAGCATCAATTCTGCAGCTGATTACGCCCACACCATTGATATCCCTCTTCTGTGAGAGCAGCTCATTCTTGATCTTGGCAGTCTTCTCCTTCATGAACTCCTCCACCTGCTTCTTCAGTGCCGCATTCTCGTCAATCAGCTTCTGTGCAGTAGCCTGCAGATTCTGTCCCGGAAGAATTGTCTTCAAGGCATTGGCCGAATCCTGCATGCTGTAGAGCATCTCCTCCACAGCCTGACCTGTCACGGCCTCAATACGGCGCACACCGGCAGCCGTTGAGCTCTCGGAGAGAATCTTGAACATACCGATACGTCCTGTTGATGCAGCATGAACGCCGCCGCAGAACTCGATTGACTGACCGAACTGAACTACGCGCACTCTGTCACCGTACTTCTCGCCGAAGAGTGCGATGGCACCGAGCTTCTTTGCTTCCTCAATAGGAGTGTCGCGATGTTCGATGAGAGGCAGATCCTCGCGTACCTTTTCGTTCACGAGACGTTCCACCTGACGGATTTCCTCGTCTGTAACCTTCTGGAAATGTGAGAAGTCGAAACGCAGGCCACTCGGGCTTACCAGTGAGCCCTTCTGCTCCACATGTGTGCCGAGGACTTCACGAAGTGCCTCATCCAGCAGGTGGGTCGCGGTGTGATTGGCCTCGCAGGCACGGCGCTTGTCGGTATCGACGCATGCCATCATAGGAGCTTCCGGATGCTCGGGCAATTTCTTTGCGATATGTACCGGCAGGCCGTTCTCCTTCTTCGTATCAATGATTTCTATTGTTTCGAATTCGCTGACGATGACTCCTGTATCGCCTACCTGACCGCCCATCTCCGCATAGAACGGGGTCTTGTCCAGAACGATCTGGTACAGAGTCTCTTTCTTCTGTGTGACAGTGCGATAGCGCAGGATGGCAGTCTCGTATTCGGTGAAGTCGTAGCCTACGAACTCAGTCTCGCCCTCCTTCAGAACTACCCAGTCACCGTTTTCCACGGCTGCTGCATTGCGTGCGCGGGCCTTCTGCTTGGCCATCTCGGCATTGAACTCATCAACATTGACTGTCATGCCGTTCTCGCGAAGAATCAGCTCTGTCAGGTCGAGCGGGAATCCGTAGGTGTCGTAAAGCGTGAAGGCGCTGACACCGCTGATTATGGTGCCGCCTGTGGCTTTCGTGTCGGCCATGACCTTGTCAAGCAGTTTGATACCGTTGTCGAGAGTGCGGAGGAATGACTCCTCCTCTTCTATCATCACCTTCTCAATAAGTGTCTTCTGTGCATTCAGCTCAGGATAAGCACCGCCCATATTCTCAATCAGAACCGGCAGCAGCTTGTAAAGGAACGCCTCCTTCTGACCGAGGAATGTATATGAATAACGGACTGCACGGCGCAGGATGCGGCGGATTACATAGCCTGCCTTCGCGTTCGACGGAAGCTGACCGTCGGTGATGGAGAAGGCTATGGTACGTATGTGGTCGGCCACTACGCGCATGGCAATGTCGGTCTGCTCGTTCTCGCCGTATTTGTGTCCGGTCAGACTGCCGATTGTGGCAATGATGGGCTGGAACACATCTGTGTCGTAATTGGAGGTCTTGCCCTGCAGGGTGCGGACCAGACGTTCGAATCCCATACCGGTGTCGATGACCTTTGCCGGCAGAGGCTCAAGGGAGTGGTCGGCCTTGCGGTTGTACTGCATGAACACAAGGTTCCATATTTCGATAACCTGCGGGTGATCCTTGTTCACGAGATCACGGCCGGCAACCTGTGCCTTCTCTTCTGCACTGCGGGAATCCACGTGAATTTCCGAACACGGACCGCAGGGGCCTGTATCGCCCATCTCCCAGAAGTTGTCGTGCTTGTTGCCGTTGATGATATGATCCTTGGGGAGATGCTGCTCCCAGTAGGAAGCGGCTTCGTCATCACGTTTGATGCCTTCTTCCGGCGAGCCCTCAAATACTGTGGCATACAGGTTGGCCGGATCAAGCTTCAGCACATCCACAAGATATTCCCAGGCCCAGTCAATGGCTTCCTTCTTGAAATAGTCGCCGAATGACCAGTTGCCCAGCATCTCGAACATCGTGTGATGATAGGTGTCGTGTCCGACTTCCTCCAGATCGTTGTGCTTGCCGCTCACACGGAGACATTTCTGGGAGTCGGAGACTCTTTTGTATTTGGCAGGATGGTTTCCCAGAATAATATCCTTGAACTGGTTCATTCCCGCATTGGTGAACATTAGGGTCGGGTCGTCTTTGACCACCATCGGAGCCGACGGTACAATCTGATGCCCCTTGCTCTCGAAGAATTTCTTGAAAGATTCCCTGATTTCGTTTGCTGTCATCATATAGTGCTGATTTTCGTCTTGTTTTCTTTTGAGTTGCAAAGATACTGACTTTTTGTTACTTTTGTCGCTCCACCGCATTCAAAGCAGAGGAAAAGTGAAAAAGGTTTATTACGAATACGACACATCCAGACATGTGTTCAAGCGCATCTTCCCCACGGTAGGCCAGCGCATCAGGACATATTTGGTCTGGGCTCTCAGTACATTGCTGCTGGGTGCCGCTTCGTTTGCCGTCTTTTATCTGCTTATTCCCCATCCGTCTGATGTCGAATCGCTCAGAGAGGAGAATCACAGACTGCAGTCACAGTATCAGGTGCTGTCCCATCAGGTGAACGATGCCCTTGAGGTGCTTCACGGCATGGAGCAGCGTGATGACAATCTCTATCGTGCATTGCTTGAAGCGGATCCCGTGTCGGAGCATGTCAGACAGGCAGGCTACAGCGGAACCAACCGTTATGCGGAACTTATGGATATGTCCAATGCGGAGCTGGTCGTCAGTATCTCCCAGAGAGTGGACCTCCTGGAAAAGAAGCTGTACATCCAGTCCAAGTCCTTCGATGACGTGGTGAATCTGTACAGGGATAATGAGAAGCGTATTGACTGCATCCCGTCCATCATGCCGGTCGCGAACAAGGATCTGAAACGTACGGCATCGGGATACGGATATCGTATGGATCCTGTATATCATGTCCGCAAGTTCCATTCCGGGATGGACTTCACCTGTCCGAAGGGTACTCCTGTCTATGCCACGGGAAACGGCAGGGTTACATATGCCAAATGGATGACCGGTTACGGCAACTGCATCAAGATAGATCATGGTTACGGATATGTCACCCTGTATGCGCACATGAGCAAGATAGATGTCAAGGTGGGTCAGGTCGTTTCCAGAGGTGAGACTATCGGAAAGTCGGGCTCAACGGGCAAGAGTACCGGCCCTCATGTCCATTATGAGGTAATTCTGAACAATGCCAATGTGAATCCGGTGAATTATTATTTTATGGATCTCAACGAAGAGGAATACGATGAGATGATACGGATGTCAGAGACCCAGGGTCGTGTATATGATTAATAACAGGAATACGATATGCCACTCAACACCAACAAAGTCCTGAAACGGTATTACTCCATTAAGGAAGTAGCGGAGTTGCTGGACGTTCAGGAGTCAACTCTGAGATATTGGGAGAAGGAGTTTAAGGAGATTTCACCGAAAAAGACCTCTTCCGGGATCCGTCAGTATACGGAGGCAGACATTAACCAGATCAAGTTCGTGAAGTTCCTTGTTCACGAGAACCATCTGACCATCAAGGGCGCAAAACAGCGTATGAAGGAAAATCCCAAACAGACAGCCGACACCCATGAGATTGTGTCACGCCTGAAAGCTGTGCGTCAGACTCTTGTTGACATCCTTGCAGAAATGGATGTCACTCCTCCTTGCGGACAGCCGTTTTGATTCCAGGTATTTTCTTCAGCCCGTTACGTATTTTCGATACGTCATCCAGAGAGTGAACCATAATGCGGATGACGCCTTCGAATATGCCTTCGTGGGCTTCAATTGACACTTTGGTGATATTCGCGTTCATCTGTCCTGATACCACGTCACTCACCCGTCCGAGTGTGCCCATGCTGTCAATACCTTTAATATATATGTCAACCGGGAACAGGGTCTCCTCGGTGCGCCACTCTATAGTCGCGATTCTGTTTCCCTGACCTGTCTTCAGCTTGTTCGCCACTTCGCATCTCCGCTGATGGATAGTGACACTTCCGTCCTTCTCGACGAATCCTATCACATCATCTCCCGGCACAGGATTGCAGCACTCGGCAAAATGATAGCTGTGTGCGTCATAATCAGTAATGACCAGCGGATGCTTCAGGTCGATGGACCTGCTGTCCTGATTGCCGGCTTCGTCAGGCTGCGGATTCTTCTTCTTGCTGCCGAAGAGTTTGTTGTACCAGCTTCCGCCTTCATCACTTTTCAGAATATTCTTTTCCGCAGTTCCGGGTACAATCTCCTTTCTGCCGATAGCGATCATCAGCTTTTCGCGACTCTCCAGACCATACAGGGCAACGATGCGTTCCATCTTGGCACTGTCTGATTCCAGATCCTGATCCTTGAGGAACTGATTGAAGATGGCCTCTCCGAACCTCTCATTCTCCCTGTCTTCCTTACGCAGAATACTTCTCAGCTTGGCTCTTGCAGGTGCTGTGGTAACGAAGTCCATCCACTCGTGCATGACCTTCTGGCTCTTGGAAGTGAGCACCTCCACCTGGTCCCCGCTCTTCAGAACATAATCAATCGGTTCCAGCTTGTGGTTCACCTTCGCTCCAATGCAGTGCATACCTATGTCGGTGTGGATGCTGAATGCAAAGTCAAGCACTGTGCAGCCCTGCGGCAAGGTTCTGAATTCGCCCTTCGATGTGAATACGAATATTTCTGTCGAAAACAGATTCAATTTGATGGTATCCAGAAAATCCATTGAATCCGGCTGCGGGTCTTCAAGTATCTCACGGATGGTTCCCAGCCATTTGTTCAGTTCTCCGTCATCCTCTTCGAGTGTTCCCTCCACTGCACCGGCCTTGTATTTCCAGTGCGCGGCGATACCCTGTTCGGCAATATCGTTCATACGGGTACTGCGAATCTGTACTTCCACCCATTCTCCGCGGCCTCCCATGAGCGTCACATGAAGGGCCTGATAGCCGTTGCTCTTGGGCCTGGTCACCCAGTCGCGCAACCTGTCAGGATGTGCTTTGTATATCTGGGTCAGTGCAAGATAGATGTTGAAGCATTCGTTCATTTCCGTTTCGGGAGTGGTGGGTTCGAAGATGATTCTTACGGCGAGTATGTCGTATATCTCTTCGAATGACAGACCTTTGGAGTGCATCTTGCGCCATATCGAATATGGGGCCTTTATGCGTCGCAGGATTTTGTATTTGAGCCCCATCGCCTGCAATTTGGCGTTTATCGGTGCTACGAATTCTTCGTATGCAGCGGCCCTGTCCCGCTTTGTAACTGCCAGCTTTTCCTCTATCTCCTTATACTCGTCCGGATGTTCGAATCTGAAACTCAGGTCTTCGAGTTCAGTCTTTATCTTGTTCAGTCCCAGACGATATGCCAGCGGGGCGTAGATGTATAGTGTCTCGCCTGATATTTTGTACTGTTTTCTGACAGGCATGTGCTCCAGAGTGCGCATGTTATGGAGCCTGTCAGCTATCTTTATGATAATCACACGAATGTCATCGGACATCGTGAGCAGCAGTTTCTTGAAGTTCTCTGCCTGTGATGACGCATTTTCACCGAAACGTCCTCCGGCAATCTTTGTCAGTCCGTCAACAATCTGTGCTATCTTTGGTCCGAAGACGTTATTGATGTCATCAATCGTGTAGTCTGTATCCTCGACTACGTCATGGAGAAGTGCCGCGCAGATTGAGGTGGAGCCGAGACCTATCTCTGAAGATACGATCTGGGCCACGGCAAGAGGGTGCAGGATATACGGTTCTCCCGAGTGACGTCTGATTCCATTATGCGCCTGACGGGCGAAGTTGAAAGCTTTGGTGACAAGTTCTATCTTCTTGCGGTGCTTGGACTGCAGATAGCTTTTCGAAAGCCCGGCAAATGCTTCGTCTATCGTTTTCTCCTCATCCTGCGAGAAATATCTCACTTCGCCCATCTTTATATGACTCTATCGGTTATAGATTCTCAATGTCTTGCCTGCTCTGATCCTGTCACTGGTCATGTTGTTCCACGACTTGATGTTACGGACTGTCGTATGATATTTGGCAGCGATGCCCGAAAGGGTCTCGCCATTCCTGATGCGGTGCTCGATATACGTGCGCCGGTTCATCATCTCGTCGTCAACGTATGCAGTCCTGCTTTTCGGCATGAATTTGTCGAGATTGAAGCTGTAGAGCGAATCGCCGGCCTGTATGACAGACAGGATGTCATGTGTGGGCAGCGTCAGTACACATTCCCTGTAAGCTCCGGGTATGATGTCACTGATATATTGCGGATTGTATGCCCTGATTTCATCGGAGCCGATTCCGCACATCTCCTCTATCTGACCGATATGCAGGTTCCGGCTGATGTGCAGGGTATCGGTCGCAGGCGAAATGGAAGCTGCTGCCGGACAGATGCCGTGATCCATATAGTAGTTCATCACGTAATTGACAGCGATGAATGCCGGCAGATACCCTCTTGTCTCACGTGGCAGATATGGGTAGATGTCCCAGAAATTGCTCTTCCCGCTTCGGGCTATAGCTTTGGTTACATTGCCGGAACCGCAATTGTAGGCCGATATTGCCAGATCCCAGTCGTTGAAAATACAGTAAAGATCTTTCAGATGTCTTGCTGCTGCATCCGTTGCCCTTCTCACGTCGTACCGGTCATCTATGAGGCTGTTTATCATCAGGTCATATTTTCTGCCCGTACTGTATATGAACTGCCACATTCCGGCTGCCCCCATGCGCGAATAGGCCTTAGGCTTGATGGCAGATTCAATGATTGGCAGGTACTTCAGCTCAAGAGGAAGTCCATATTTCATGAGTGACTCCACGAAAATGTCTTCGTAGAGAGGAAATGTTCCCAAAATGATGGAAGTACTCTTGCGGCTTCTGACCATGTACTGGTCGATAGCTCTGCGGACTTCTGCATTGTACGGCATTTCGATTGTAGTCGGCAGACTCTGCATCCTTTTCAGATATACCGAATCCGGAAATGACGGGTTCCCATTGCTGGCCAGACATTCGTAGTCAACTGTCAGGTAATGCGTTGCATACCATGAATTCTCAAGGCTGTCAAGAGACACCAGCAATGCCTCCGGCAGGGTGCAGACGGTATCGCACTCATCGGCAGCGGTCACCGCCAGTTCCTGAGCCGGTGTAAAGGCCGGGGCGGCGATAAGTATGGATAGCAGTATGGATTTCAGGTTCATGCCGTTTTCCTTTATCAGAATGTAAGTGAAAGATTGATGCCCAGACTGGCTGTCTGCATGTCCATGACACCGGGATTGACATGCAGGCTCAGATCATCAGAAACATCAAAGTGTGACAGCTCTGCATCTACGTATGCATCGATAATGGAGAGGATATATACTCCGGCGAAACAGAATATGCTAAGATCGCGGTAACGTCTGTAGGTATCCTTTCTCGTCTTCAGGACGCCTTCCAACCATGATCTGTTGCTCTCGATATCGAAATGCGGCGGTAGAAAATCCTCGTAGCTCCTGGTTTCCGGATCATCATCTGCGATGTCCGTATATGCCTGCATGTAGTCCTTGTACATCTGGTTGTTCCATGTAAGCGCGTACAGACATCCTACGTAACCGCCGTAGAATATCGGCAGTTTCCAATATTTGCGGTTGTAGATCTGTCCGCCTCCCGGGAATACCATTGACAGTATTGTGGCGCGGCGCGGAACCGGCATCCATCCGGTGTCATACTTGCGGCTGAGGTCTGCCATAATCAGACTGTCACGCTCTCTTCCGCTCAGACGTGAAGCACGTCGTATGTCTTTTTTTGACTGGAAGGCTTCTGCCACGAATGTGCTGTCTGCGAGATCCGTAGAAATGGAGACTGAATCCGGAATGGAAACTGAATCAGGGATGGCGGTGCCGGTCGGAACAGCCTGCGGTGTTTCATGTACCATAATTTTCGGCAAGTCCTTGCCTTCCACCCGCTTGAACTGTGGAATATTGCCTTTTGCAGGCAGCGCCAGGGAATCCGTCTGTGCAAGTGCGCCAATCTGTCCCATCAGAGACAGACAGACAATCATGAATATGTGTCTTGGAATCCCTCTCACTTTGACAGTTTTTTCATGTCCAGTTTCTGCAGTATTGTCAGAAGTTCAGACTCGTTTTTGAAAGGTATGCTTATCTTTCCTCTGCCCTTGTCCGAACAGCTCAGGCTGACCTTGGTCCCGAAATAGGATGACAGTCTGAGAGCGAGTTGTGAGAAATCACCACCGGACGGCCCGGGCTGCTTCACGCTCTTCTCCGCGGACTTTCGGATGTATTCCTCCACAGCTCTGACGGACCAGCCTTTAGCTACCGTCATGTGGAATATCTCCAGCTGGCGGACAGGATCGTCCACGGCCAGAAGTGCACGGGCATGCCCCATGTCTATGGTCTTGTCCTTGAGTGCCATCTGTACCTCTGCAGGCAGACGCAGCAGGCGGATGTAGTTCGAGATGGTAGCGCGGTTCTTTCCTACCTTGCCGCTCAGTTCTTCCTGAGTCATTCCGCATTCCTCAAGCAGGCTGTTCAGGGATACTGCGATGTCAATGGCATTGAGGTCTTCGCGCTGGATGTTCTCGACAAGCGCCATCTGCATCACCTCATTGTCCGTGGCGTTGCGGATGTATGCCGGGATGCTTTTCAGACCGGCTTTTCCCGCGGCCCTGAAACGGCGCTCACCTGCGATAATCTGGTATTGGCCGATACCGGTCTTGCGCAGGGTTATCGGCTGGATGACTCCTATCTGTGCTATGGAATCCGCCAGTTCCTGCAGCTTCTCCTCGTCAAAGTCACGGCGCGGCTGACCCGGATTGGCCTTTATCTGACTGAGAAGTACTTCATTGATGGATGATGACCCACCTGTCCGAACGAATTCGGTGGATATTAGGGCATCCAGCCCCCGGCCTAATGCAGCTTTCTTATTTGGTGCCATTTGCGTTGCGGTTTAGTATCTCCTGGGCTAGAAGCAGGTAGTTCGATGCGCCTTTTGACGTGGCGTCGTACATTATTACCGGCATGCCGTAACTCTGGGATTCGCTCAGACGGACATTTCTTGCTATGACGGTATCGAATACGAGTTCCTGGAAGTGCTTCCTGATTTCATCGTATATCTGATTGCTCAGACGCAGACGGGCGTCATACATGGTCAGAAGGAATCCCTCTATCTCCAGAGACGGGTTCAGTTTGGTTTTTATTATGCGGATGGTGTTCAGCAGCTTGCTGATACCCTCCAGTGCAAAGTATTCGCATTGTACGGGAATCACCACAGAATCAGCTGCTGTCAGGGAATTGACTGTGATGAGTCCGAGTGACGGAGAGCAGTCAATGAGAATGTAGTCGAACTGCTCCTTCAGTGGCGAAAGAAGCCGTTTCATCACAGTTTCGCGGCCTTCTACATTCATCAGCTCAAGTTCGGCTCCTACGAGGTCGATGTGCGATGGAATTATGCTCAGGTTGTCCAACTGCGTTGGAACTATGGAGTCGGCAGCCCTGCTGGTGCCGATGAGACATTCGTATATGCTGCTGTCTGTCTGACGGATGTCAATACCCAGACCGGATGAGGCGTTGGCCTGCGGATCGGCGTCAACGACGAGGACCCGTTTCTCCAGGGTAGCAAGGGATGCGGCCAGATTGATTGTGGTTGTGGTCTTGCCGACACCGCCTTTCTGATTGGCAAGGGCGATAATCTTTCCCATAATGTATGACGTGTGTTACAAAAGGCAAAGGTAATAAAAAATGTATAATGGAAAAACAGATGAAGAAATCACTATTTTTGCAGGCAATGGGACAGACGCAGGAATAGAAACAAAGGAAAATAGTTGTAAATGAGGTATTATCTGATAGCGGGGGAGGCGTCCGGCGATCTGCACGGGGCGAATCTCATGAAGGCGTTAAGAAAGAGGGATGCTGAAGCTGAGTTCAGGTTCTTCGGTGGAGATATGATGACGGAGGTCGGAGGGGAACGCGTCAAGCATTACAGGAATCTGGCATACATGGGCTTCTGGCCTGTACTGACGCATCTGGGTACCATACTCAGAAGCGCGGAGGAATGCTATGAGGATATACGCTCGTGGCATCCTGATGCACTTGTTCTCATAGATTATCCGGGTTTCAACCTGTCCATTGCGAAGATGGTTCATAAGAATCTCACAATACCGGTCTATTACTATATTTCGCCGAAGCTGTGGGCATGGAAGGGCTATCGGATCAAGAACATAAAGAGAGATGTTGACAGGCTTTTCTCGATACTTCCGTTCGAAGTGGAATTTTTCGCACAGCGCGGGTACAGGGTGAACTATGTGGGGAATCCGTGTGTGGATGCTATCCATGAATACCTGCAGTCTGCTGACAGACCTGAACGGCCGGCCGGCGGCGCACGGACCATAGCCCTGCTGGCAGGAAGCCGCCGTCAGGAGATAAAACGGAATCTGCCGTACATGCTGAAAGCCGTTGAAAACATCGGTGAATACGAGATTATTCTGGCTGCAGCTCCGGGAATTGACGATGCTTTTTATGAAGAACTGCTCAAAGGCACGAATGTCAGAATGGAGCGTGGCAGAACCTATGCCGTACTGGAGAAGTCGCGTGCTGCGCTGGTGACATCGGGGACTGCAACCCTTGAGACTGCTCTGCTCAGGATTCCTCAGGTGGTCTGTTACCGTCTGCCGGTCCGTTTCGTGGCGGAGCTGTTCTATAAATTTGTACTGAAGGTCCGTTTTGTTTCGCTTGTGAATCTGATAGCGGGCAGGGAAGTGGTGCCGGAACTTTTGAGCACGGATATGAATGCGGATAATGTCAGGTCGCATTTGATTCCTCTTCTCGAGGATTCTCCTGAACGGCGGGCTCAGCTGGAGGGCTACGACAGCATGATTGACAGGCTCGGACCGAGCGGCGCATCGGACAAGACTGCTGAAATGATCACGGGACTTCTGGCGGGAAGGATGCAATAAAAGAAAGGACGGATGAATCACTTCACCCGTCTTTCTTATGGCTGGGATATCCGGATTCGAACCAGAACTAAGAGGACCAGAATCTCTTGTGCTACCATTACACCATATCCCAATGGATGCTCCTGAAAGCGCTGCAAAGATACAGCTTTTTTCTACGTTGTACTACAAAATACCTGTTTTTTTATCTGAAACAGACAAAATGGCCTTTAAAACACCATATTTTGCGTGGCATGGAATGTGCAGTAAGGAAAATGTGACTACATTTGTAAATTACGCGTATTTCTAATAATAAGCTTTGTATTGATGAATGTGAAAGTAAAACCGGATGCTTCAGGAAAACTGTTGGAAAGCATAGTGAATGGCATTCGTGAGAAAAAGGGACACAGTATTGCTACCGTTGATCTTCGACAGATAGACGATACAGTCTGCAGATATTTTGTGATATGTCAGGCTGATACAGCCAATCAGCTGCTGGCAATAGAGGATTCCATACGGGAGACGGTCCGTGTTGAGACCGGAGAAAAGCCGTTTATGGTGGAGGGAACGAGATTCGCCCATTGGATTGCCATGGATTATGGCGACATTATGGTTCATCTCTTTGTGCCGGAGCTTCGCAAATTCTATGATCTGGAACATCTCTGGGCGGATGCTGTGATTACTGACCTGCCCGACCTGGACCTTTAACAACTGACGACAAATGAAGGAAAAACCGAATGGCGGCAATCCGTCCGGCCGCAAGAAGGGGTCAAGAGGACTCTCATGGCTATATATACTGCTGTTTATAGTATTCGGCTTCATCATGCTGAAGAACGACGGAACAGGACAGTCAGGCAAGGCCGATTACACCAAGTTCAGAGAGTATGTCAGAAAAGGTTATGCACGCAGCATAGTTGTCTATTCAAATGCCAGCTCACTCGAACTGCATCTCATTCCTGATTCTGCAAGTTATGTTTTCGGAGAGAACGGTGGGGCCCGGTCTTTGGATCCCGTCTTGACCGTTGGTATCGGATCCATGGAGAATCTTCAGGATTTTCTTGATGAAGCTGAGGCAGAAGGGTGGTTTACAGGAAGAGTTGAGTACAAAGAGAAGGACCGGATGTTCGGTCAGTTCCTGTGGAGCACATTACCGTTCATCCTTCTCATTGTTTTCTGGATAGTTATGATGCGCCGTATGGGCGGCGGATCGGCCGGTGGAGGAGCGGGCGTTTTCAACGTAGGCAAGTCCAAGGCCAAAGTCTATGAGAAGGGCGAGGGCGAGCGCATTTCGTTCAAGGATGTGGCGGGCCAGTCCGAGGCAAAGGAAGAGGTTCAGGAAATTGTCGAGTTCCTCAAGAATCCGAAAAAATATACGGATCTGGGTGGAAAGATACCCAAGGGCGCATTGCTCGTAGGTCCTCCCGGAACAGGCAAGACGCTGCTCGCCAAGGCTGTGGCAGGAGAGGCTGACGTGCCTTTCTTTACGCTGTCCGGCTCTGATTTCGTTGAGATGTTCGTGGGTGTCGGAGCATCGAGGGTACGCGACCTCTTCAGACAGGCCAAGGAGAAATCCCCGTGCATCATATTCATCGACGAGATTGACGCAGTGGGACGCGCCCGTGGCAAGAATCCTGCGATGGGAGGCAACGATGAACGTGAGAACACGCTCAATCAGCTCCTTACCGAGATGGACGGCTTCGGAACTAACAGCGGTGTCATCATACTTGCAGCCACCAACCGCGTGGACATTCTGGACAAGGCGCTACTGCGTGCAGGCCGTTTCGATCGTCAGATTTATCTCGATCTGCCTGATCTGAATGAGAGAAAGGAGGTCTTCGGAGTGCATCTTCGCGGTCTTAAGCTGGATGATACTGTCGATGTGGATCTGCTGGCCCGTCAGACTCCGGGATTCTCCGGAGCGGACATAGCCAATGTCTGCAATGAGGCTGCTTTGTATGCTGCACGTCATGACAGGAAGAGTGTCGGCAAGGATGATTTCCTCGCTGCCGTGGACAGGATAATCGGAGGCCTGGAGAAGAAAACCAAGGTGCTTACTGCAGACGAGAAGAAGACGATTGCATTGCACGAGGCCGGACATGCCACACTGTCATGGTTCCTGGAGCATGCCAATCCGCTCATCAAGGTTACTATCGTGCCGCGCGGAAGAGCGCTCGGGGCGGCCTGGTATCTGCCGGAGGAACGTCAGATCACTACCAAGGAACAGATGCTTGATGAAATGTGCGCCACACTGGGCGGACGTGCTGCGGAGGAACTGTTCACCGGTCACATTTCGACTGGCGCGATGAATGATCTGGAACGTGTCACCAAGCAGGCATATGGTATGATAGCGTACGCCGGCATGAGCGAAAAACTGGCGAATCTGTGCTATTACAGCAGCACGGATGAATATGCTTTCCAGAAGCCATACAGCGATAAGACTGCCGAGCTGATAGATTCCGAGGTCAAGTCGCTCATTGACAGCCAGTACGAGCGTGGTAAGCAGATACTTCTGGAACATGCTGACGGACATCATCAGCTGGCCCAGGTACTCATGGAACGCGAGGTGATATTTGCCGAGGATGTGGAGCGGATTTTCGGAAAGCGTCCGTGGGCATCGCGCAGTGAGGAAATTCTTGCAACTGACAGTAATTCAGATTCAACAGACAATATATGAACCTGATTCTTAGGACACTGACCGGCATCGCAATCGTTGCGGTTATTGCAGGATGCATTCTGGGAGGCTTCTATTGGTCAATGGGCCTCTTCGGTATCCTTACGCTGGCATCTACGCTGGAATTTGTGAATATCTGCAGGAAAGAGGCGTCGGCTTCCGTGTGGAGTGTTGTGCCTGCCCTGCTGTCGTATCTTACGGCAATATGGCTGTTCTGCGATTTGTCAGGTAATGAACATTCTGCGGGAAAAAGAGCCATTATGGTAGCTTTTTCCCTGTTCATCCTGTCATCTCTCATTCTGCTGGCATGCGAGCTCTACAGACTGAAGACCAGGCCGGTGATCAATCTGTCGGTAGGTCTGATGCCGATACTGTATATTGCACTCCCGTTCTCATTGGTGCCGATACTGGGCTTATGGTGCGGTGCCCAGACCGGTGCGGCATATAACGGCCTGTTCCCTCTGGCGCTGTTTGTGTTCGTATGGTGCAATGATGTGGGTGCCTACTGTGTGGGGTGTACCCTTGGCCGTCACCGCCTCTTTCCAAGAGTATCTCCCAAGAAATCGTGGGAGGGTTCGGTAGGAGGTGCCGTCCTGACAATTGCTGCGGCCATAGTCATGGCACGTACCATGCCGGAGCATTTCGGCTTTATGCCGGCCACGTCCTGGGCAGTGATTGCCTTACTGACCGTAGTGTTCGGAACTTTGGGAGATCTGACCGAATCGCTGATAAAGAGAGGCCTTGATATAAAGGATTCAGGGCGGATTCTCCCGGGACACGGCGGATTCCTGGACCGTTTTGACAGTACGCTGTTTGTCGTTCCGGCTGTAGCTGCATTTCTTCTGCTGTGCAGTCTGTCCTGCTGATTCTGTTGTCACCTGCCAATTTAATATTTATATTCGCATTTTGGATTATTGCTTCTAAATATGAGCTTGATTAAAATAAGTAAAGTAGAAAGGTATTTGTCCGAGTATTTGGGAACTGGAATTGTCTTTGCC
>JAKSIW010000015.1 GCA_024398555.1 Bacteroidaceae bacterium
GCTGCGAAGATCATACCCTTCTTTGCCTCGGAAAGACTCTTTGCTGCAAGACCCTTCTGGATGATGTACTGGTTGAATCCCCAGTAGCCGAGGTTGGTCAGCCACAGAGCGCCTACGATAAGGGCGATGCCCGGAAGATTGAAGTACGGGTCATCGGTGATGTTTGGATACAGTCCGATATTGCGCTGTACAGCCAGATTGAAGTGTGTGTCACCAGGGATTTCCTTCATGCTCTGGAATACCTTGCCGAGTGCTGCGAGAGCGCCTCCGTCCAGACCGAGCTTGGTGGCAATTACGTTCAGAGCTGCGTAGGCAGTGATAAGACCGCCGCCCACGAGGAATGTCACCTGCATGACGTCAGTCCATGCAACTGAAGACAGACCGCCGTAGATGGAATAGACACCGGCGATGATGTAGAGAATCAGAATGATGACCAGACGGATGGAAATGGCAGTGCTGCCGATCATGAGAACGCATCCGCGGAGACCGAGAATCTGCTCGATGGCAAGAGCGCCCAACCATGCTACTGATGTCAGGTTGATGAATACATACAGGAACAGCCAGAAAATCGAGAAGGCCAGACCAGTGCCCGGATTGTAACGGTCACGCAGGAACTGCGGGATGGTGAAGATCTTCTTCTCAATCATGACAGGAAGCAGGAACTTGCCGACTACGATAAGTGTGGCGGCAGCCATAAGCTCGTAAGCTGCGATGGCGATACCTGCGGAATAAGCTGAACCGGACATTCCGATGAACTGTTCGGCTGAGATGTTGGCGGCGATGAGGGAAGCACCTACTGCCCACCATGTCAGGGTGTTACCTGCCAGGAAGTAGTCCTTGGAGTCCTTCTCCTTACCGTTCTTACTGCGGGACAGAAAGAATCCCAGGAAAATCAAGAGTGCCAGATAGGCGACAACTACAATGTAGTCAATTGTTGCGAAGCCGTTGCTTTTGAGGCCTTCCAACACTGAAACTGATTGTAAAAGCATGTTTGTCTTATTTAATTGTTAATTATTGATTTCGTGCTTACTCTTCGATACCGAACTTGTAGATGCAGTGGCTGTAGTACTCCTCGCCAGGATTGAGCTCTGCGCTGTACCAGCCTTCCAGATCTGACTTGTTCGGGCTGTCCGGGAACTTCTGGGTCTCCAGACAGCAGCCTGTGCGGATTACCATATTGTTACCCTGCTTGTCGATGCCTGTTCCGTCCAGGAAGTTGCCTGAGTAGAACTGGATGCCCGGCTCGTTGGTATAGACTTCAACTGAAATGCCTGTGATCGGGCTCATCAGCTTGGCTGCGCACTGAGTGTCATCGCATTTGGTGTTGAGTACCCAGTTGTGGTCGTAACCATTGCCGTTCCTGAGCTGCTCGTCTTCGAAAGCTGAGCCTTCGAGTCCTTCAATTGCCTCGCCGATTCTGCGGCCCTGGGTGAAGTCCATCGGGGTGCCTGCTACCGGACGAATCTCACCTGTGGTCATGTATGTACTGTCGCACGGAGTAAAGTTGTCGGCATTCAGCACGAGTACGTGGTTGGTGATAGGCAGCGAGTGGTCGCCGTTCAGGTTGAAGTATGCATGGTTGGTCATGTTGATGACGGTCTTCTTGTCTGTTGTGGCCTTCCATACGATGTCGATGGAGTTGTCCTCGGTCAGGGTGTAGGTAACCTTTGCCACCACGTTGCCCGGGAAACCGGCCTCACCGTCAGCTGAATTCATGACGAGAGTGATGCTGTTTTCATTGACGGACTCCAGCTCATAAGGCAGGTTCTGCCAGCCGAGCGGAATGGTGATGTCGGTGCCTCCGTGCAGACAGTGACCGAAATTGTTCTGCGGCAGCTGATACTCGATGCCGTCTACAGTGATTTTACCCTGGTTGATGCGGTTTGCATAACGGCCGACTGAAGCGCCGAAGTCGCTGGCCAGAGTGGTGTAGTCCTTGATGTTGGAGAAACCGATGACGGCATCCTGCATGTTGCCGTCCTTGTCAGGAACGAAGATGGATACGATTCTGGCACCGAAGTTGGTGACCTGAACTGTCATGCCTTTCCCGTTGGTCAGGGTCCAGAGGTCAATCTGCTTTCCGCAGAACTCGGTCTGGAAGTCTGCCTGACTCAGAAGCGGCAGTTCCGGCTTGACTTCCTGAGCGCTTTTGCCCTTGCAGGAAAACATAGCGAATGCTCCGCAGATTGCGACAGCACCCACAAATAATCTGATTGCTTTCATTGTTTTGTTTTTTAATTGATTGATATTGAATTGTATTGATAATACGTTTGCTACAGACGGCGTGAACCGTCTCCGATAACCACCTCGTACACTTCCGGCTTGTGCCCGAATCTCGTGCAGAACTTCTCTTCCGCATTTCGGATGAAGCTGTCGCAGAGTTCGTCCCGTACGAGGTTGATTGTGCATCCTCCGAATCCTCCGCCCATGACGCGGCTCCCGGTGACTCCGCATTCCCCGGCGAGCTCTGCCAGAAAATCAAGTTCCTCGCAGCTCACTCCGAAATCGTGACTGAGTCCCCAGTGCGTTTCGTACATCTTCCGGCCCACAGTTTCGTAGTCATTGCGCTCAAGAGCCCCGCATACGGCCATGACGCGTTCCTTCTCGTCGAGAATGTATCTTGCGCGGCGGAAGTCGGTGTCACTCACCTCACTGCGGATCTCTTCCATCATATCGTAGGTGACATCGCGAAGCGTGGATATGCCTTCGTGTTTCGCTGCCACATGCGCCACGACGTTCTCGCAGCTGGCTCTGCGCTCGTTGTATTCGCCTCCGAGCGTGTGCCTGACACATGTGTTGAGCAGTACAAGCTTGTAACCCTGAGGGTTGAACGGGAAATACTCGAACTCCATGGAACGGCAGTCCAGACGCATCAGACAACCCTTCCTGCCGAATACGGATGCGAACTGGTCCATGATGCCGCAGTTGACTCCGCAGTAGTTGTGCTCGGTGTCCTGCCCGACTCTCGCCAGTTCGAACTTGTCGATTCCTCCGTTGAAGATATCATTGGTTGCGAAAGCGAATGTGCTCTCCAGTGCTGCGGACGATGACATTCCGGCTCCGAGGGGGACATTGCCCGAAAAGACAGCGTCAAATCCTTTTACGCCGACACCGCGCTTGATCATCTCGCGGCACACTCCGAATATGTAGCATGCCCAGTGCTCGGCCGGCTTGTCGCTTTCCTCCAGACCGAATTCCACATGGCTGTTCTCATCGGTGATGTCGGTGGCGAAGATTCTGCATCTGTCCAGCCCGTTGGCGGCGACTGCTGCGGTGATGCCCTTGTCAACGGCTCCTGGGAAAACGAACCCTCCGTTGTAGTCGGTATGCTCGCCTATGAGGTTGATACGGCCGGGAGAGAAGTACAGTACTCCCTCATGACCGAAACACTCCTGAAATGTCTTCTTCAAGTCCATCCTGTGCCGGGACTTTATTCCTCAATTCCGAAACGATAGACTGTGGTCTGCGTATAAACCTCTCCCGGGTTCAGTACTGTGCTCGGGAAGTAAGGCCTGTTGGGGCTGTCCGGGAAATGCTGGGCCTCGAAGCAGATGGCACTGCGTCTGGGCAGGGTGGTGCCGTGGGCGCATACGCTGCCGCTGCACCAGTTGCCCGAATATACCTGGACGCCGGGCTCCGTTGTGTAACACTCCAAGGAACGGCCGCTCTCCGGATCCACGCACTTCACAGCAAGACTGAGCTCTCCCGGTTCGCGCTTGTTCAGAACCCAGCAGTGGTCGTAGCCGTGTCCGTTGGCTGTCTGCGGGCAGCTGTCAATGCGGTCGCCTACACGGTGGGGTGTACGGAAGTCGAACGCTGTCCCTTCCACGCTGTCAATGCTGCCGAGCGGAATGCAGGTATCGTCGATGGGCAGGTAATGGTCTGCGTTGACCGTAAGCCGGTAGTCCAGAACATCCTTGCTGTCCTTCTTCAGACCGTTCAGATTGAAGTACGCATGATTGGTGAGGTTGATGATGGTCTTCCTGTCTGTGGTGGCCTCGTATTCGATTACAAGCTCATTCGCGTCGGTGAGACGGTAGGTGACATTGATGTCCAGATTGCCTGGGAAACCTTCCTCGCCGTCTGCGGACAGATAGTGGAGATGCAGTGTGCGGGCATCGCTCTGCTCTGCATCCCATACACGCTTGTGATAGCCCGTAGGACCGCCGTGAAGGCAGTTGGGACCGTCATTGGCGGCCAGTGAATACTGCTTGCCGTCCAGTGTGAACAAGCCTTTGGCAATACGGTTGCCGTAACGTCCGATAAGGGTGCTGAGGTATGTTTCCGCACTGTTTTCGACATGCTCTATGCTGTCGTGCCCGCCGATAACGCTTGCGTAAACGCCGTTGCGGTCCGGCATCATGATGGAGAGCAGCGCTCCTGCATAATTTGTGATGGCGATCTCCGCGCCACTGTTGTTCCTGAGAATGTAAAGGTCTGTCTTCTTGCCCTGTACAGTCTTCTGAAAATCCTCTCTCCTGAGTCCGGACAAGTTGTCCTTAACGAAAAAGTCTGCCATTATTTTTGCACTAATTAAGTTATATACTATTTAATTAGGCAAATTAATGAAAAAAAGTGTGTAAGTGCAAGAGATGAAGTGTTAAAATTGCATGGCCATCAGGTCTGCCACGACAAATGTGCTTCCCCCTACGTAGATGAAATCTTCGGGCGATGATTCTGCGACTGCAGCTTTCACGGCTTCGGATACTGTTCCGAATGCCTTTCCTGTATGTCCGAATGAGGCTGCTCTGGCCTGCAGTTCCGTGGCGGGAAGTGCGCGTCTGACACCGGCCTGCGTGAAATACCAGACCGCATCGGCAGGCATAAGCTCCAGAACCACATCGATATCCTTGTCGTTGACCATACCGAATACGATGCGCAGCTGCCCGAAACCGGGACGCGATGAAATTTCCGCCAGATGTCGGGCCACGTACTTGAGACCGTGGCTGTTGTGTCCGGTGTCGCAGACTATGTCCGGAGATGAAGACAGCTTCTGCCATCTCCCTGCAAGGCCGGTCAGGCTGCAGACGTTTGCAAATCCTTCGCGGACGGCACGTTCCGGAAGTATCCATCCTCTCAGCCGCAGTTCATCGACGGCATGAAGTATAGTATTGGCGTTGTTGTACTGGCAGAATCCGCTGAGTTCGCTCTGCAGATGCGGGAACGGAATTGTCTCGTAGTAGAGTGCTCCTTGTTTGTTGGATGATGAAATTATCTTACAATTATCTTGTGCGAACACAATTTTGGAACTGCTCTCGTCCGCTTTGGCCTGGAATACGGGCCTTGTCTCGGGGCAGTCTTCTCCAATGACCGCAGGTATGCCGGGTTTGATGATGCCGGCCTTCTCTCCTGCGATTTTTGCGAGTGTGTCTCCCAGAAACTGCATGTGGTCAAAACCGATGTTTGTAATGACTGACAGTTCCGGAGTGATTATGTTTGTACAGTCAAGCCTTCCTCCCAGACCTGTTTCGATAATGGCGATATCTACTTCGCAATGCCGGAAATAGGCGAAGGCCATAGCTGTGGTCAACTCGAAGAAGGATGGGTGCAGAGGTTCGGAAAAGTTTCTGTTGGCTTCGAGAAAATCTGTTACAAAATTCGGGTTGATCGGAAGCCCGTTGACCCGAATCCTCTCACTGAAGTCCAGAATGTGCGGTGATGTGTAGAGACCTGTTCTGTAGCCGGCAGACTGGAAAATTGCAGCGAGTGTATGTGCGGTGCTGCCTTTGCCGTTGGTGCCGGCTATGTGCACAGTGCTGAAGTATCTGTGCGGATGGCCGGAATGTTCGTCCAGCAGCAGGGTTGTCCCGATGCCCTCCTTGTATGCTCCGGCTCCAATCTGCTGGAACATGGGAGTCCGGACACACAGATAGTCAACGGCTTCCTGATATGTCATCTGCAGAACGGATTAGTCGAAGTAGTTCCTGAATTTCTTGAAAATCTTCTCCTTGATGGTGAGAGATGGCTTGAAGTGGTCCGAATCTGCCAGCTTCTCGATGGCGGCCTTCTCGTCACGTGACAGAGATTCCGGAATGTAAACGCTTATGTTGACCAGCAGGTCTCCGCGCCTGCTGCTGTTCAGTATCGGCAGTCCCTTGTCTCTCAGGCGCAGCACCTTGCCTGGCTGGGTACCTGGTTCAATCTTGACCTTCACAGCGCCGTCAAGTGTCGGAATCTCCACTGCTCCGCCCAGAGTGGCCTGCGGGACGGTGAGAAGCAGGTTGTATATAAGGTCGTTCTCATCGCGTACGAGTTCCTTGTGCTGCTGTTCTTCGATGAGTATGAGAAGATTGCCCGGATAGCCGTTGTGCCGGCCTGCATTGCCCTTGCCGCTTACCGACAGCTGCATTCCGTCGGCGACTCCAGCGGGGATGCTGACCTCGACGATTTCCTCTCCATAGACAGTGCCCTCACCGCTGCAGAACTTGCACTTGTTCTTGATGATGTGACCTTCTCCGCCACACTTGGGACATACGCTCTGCGTCTGCATCACACCGAAGAAACTGTTCTGCGTCCGCGTGACGGTGCCTGTTCCGTGGCATTCCGGGCAGGTCTCGGTTGCAGCTCCATTCTCCGATCCGCTGCCGTTGCAGTGGGAGCACGGGACCTGCTTCTTTACCTTGAACTTCTTGGTGACGCCGGTGTTGATTTCCTCCAGGGTCAGTGATACCTTGATCCTGACATCGGCTCCCTTGAACTTGCGCTCGCCTGAACGTGATGAACGCGAGCCTCCGAAGCCGCTGAAACCTCCGAATCCGCCACCTCCGAAGATGTCGCCGAACATCGAGAATATGTCATCCATGGACATACCCTGACCTCCGAATCCGCCACCTCCGAATCCGCCGGCACCGTTCAGCCCGTCGAATCCGTACTGGTCATATCTGGCGCGCTTGTCCGGATCGCTCAGTACGCCGTATGCTTCGGCCGCCTCCTTGAATTTCTCCTCGGCCTCCTTGTTGCCGGGGTTCTTGTCGGGGTGATACTGGATGGCCTTTTTGCGGTACGCTTTCTTTATCTCGTCGGCCGTGGCGTTCTTCTGGACGTCCAGCACTTCGTAATAGTCTCTTTTTGCCATTTCTCTGAAATTTGGTTAGTTTGCCACAACGACCTGGGATGTTCTCAGGATTCTGTCGTTCAGCCGGTATCCTTCGCGGGTGCAGTCTATGACCGTGTTTTTAGTCTTGTCCTCCGTTGCCGGAACAATGGCGACAGCTTCATGCACGTCGGTGTCGAACTGCTCTCCTACGGCCGGTATTCTGGACAGACCCTCGCCCTCGAGTATGTGCATCAGCTTGTTGTAGATGAGCTTTGTACCCTCCTTGATGGATTCGATGTCATCGCTTTTTTCATTGTTGGCAATGGCTCTCTCCAAGTCGTCAATGACAGGCAGAATCTTCGATATCACATCTGCGGATGCATTTCTGATCAGCTCGGCCTTCTCCTTCATCGTGCGCTTTCTGTAGTTGTCGAAATCTGCCATCTGACGCAGGTTCTGGTCTATGAGCTGCGCGACTCTGGCCTCGCTCCCGGCGAGTCTGTCCTCGACGGACGGCTCTTCGCGGACACCTTCGTCTCCACCGTTTCCCGGCGTGTCAGCCCCGTTTTCAGAATCTATTGTTTTTTTGTCCTCTCCGTTCAGGACTTCCTCTTCGTGCTCTCTGTTCTCCTTGTTATCCTTATTCTTGGACATATGGTGTGTATTTTTTGTTCGTTTTCAATCATGCAAAAAACTTGCCACAGGACATCGTGTCATGTTGTGCGGCATCTGATGTGCCAGTGTGGCAGAATTTGTCAGAAGGAGAAGGAAAAAGGCAGCAGGTCTCCGGCTCCTCCTTCGATGAAAATGCAGTAGTCGGCCCCTGTCAGCAGTACTCTTACTTTCCTTCCGTATCGCAGTTCTGTCTCGCTAAGTACCTGACGGCACGCTCCGCATGGGGTCACGGGTTCGGGTGTGAACTTTCCTTCGTGAAATGCGGCAACGGCCAGTGCTGTGACGGCCTTGCCGGGATGTGCAGCTCCTGCCGCGAACAGAGCGGTCCTTTCGGCGCATAGACCGGACGGGTATGCGATGTTCTCCTGGTTGCAGCCTGTGACTATGGTACCGTCCTCAAGCAGTACGGCGGCTCCGACAGCATATCCGGAGTAGGGCGAGTAACTGGCGCGCGTGGCTTCCCTGGCCTTGTCGGCCAGTTTGCGCATTTCATCATCCAACTCGTCATATTGACATTTCACATAACTGATTTTCAAGTCGTTTCTCTCCATAACCGCAGAATTGTCATTATTGCAAAGTTAGTTATTTCATTTTTCTTTTGAATAGAATGTCGTATATTTGTGTGATATTTGAAATCCGGTGAAACAGATGTGCTTATGCGTATACGGAAAGGAATAATCACAGTTGTTACAGCAGTGCTGTCGCTGTATGTCGCGGCTCAGAACCGGAACGCTGCCTTTCTTTCGTATATTGACAGATACGGCAGTGTGGCGGTGGCGCAGATGAAGAAGTATCATGTCCCGGCAAGCATAACACTGGCTCAGGGCCTTCTGGAATCGGACGCGGGGCGCAGCATGCTGGCGGTGGAGGCGAACAATCATTTCGGTATCAAGTGCCATTCCGACTGGCAGGGCCGCACCATGCATTATGATGATGACAGGCGGGGGGAGTGCTTCAGAAGCTACGGTTCCGCAGAATCCTCGTTTGAGGACCATTCGGTTTTCCTCGCGACAGGCAGCCGTTATGCTTTCCTGTTTGACCTGAAGACGACCGATTATGTCGGATGGGCGCGGGGGCTGAAGAAGGCCGGATATGCCACCAATCCGCAGTATGCCGACAAACTGATTTCCCTTATTGAACTGTATGACCTGGACAGATTTGACCGTGATGGCGGCAAACAGTCTGGAAGCGGACTGCAGTTATCGCACCAGCCCTATCTTTCAAACGGACTGCTGTATGTCATCAAGGGAAATGACGAGTCTCTGAAGGATATTGCCAGGGAGTTTGACACATCGCGTTTCAGGCTTCGCCGCTATAACGAAATCAGACGCCGCTTCGATCCTGCTCCGGGGAGCGTCATCTATATGGAGAGGAAGAAATGCAAGGCCTCGGTCGGCCATGAGACTCACGTGGTCGGTCCTGATGACAGCCTGTGGTCCATATCCCAGATGTACGGAGTGCGCATGTCCTGCCTGATCAGAAAGAACGGTCTTGGGGATGACAAACCTCTGAGTACGGGGATGGTCCTGAGGTTGAGATAGAAAATGACGCTCCGAAAAGCGTCATTTAAGTTCGTGTTCCTCCTTCATGTCGAGCTCCTTGCCTTTCGCGTTTACGAATCTGTAGGCAAGCATAGGAAGGCTCTGGTCCGGAATCACCTTGATTCCCATTCCGTATTTCATCTTCCACCTGCTTTTGATAGGAAAGACTCCCTTGGACAGATATGCTTCGACGTACGGGTGTACGTACAGCTTGAATTTCCTGATTCCGCTTTTCACGAGACAGTCAATCTTGCTTTCCAACTGGTCCGTGAAGAGTATCGAAGGTCTTACAACACCCTTTCCGAAGCATGTCGGACAGGTCTCGTCCACAGGTACGTCCATGACAGGACGCACTCTCTGCCGGGTAATCTGCATCAGTCCGAATTTGCTGAGAGGCAGGATATTATGTTTGGCACGGTCACGCTGCATGTTGGCGCACATGCGCTCGTACAGCTTCTGCCTGTCCTCTGCCAGATCCATGTCAATGAAGTCGACCACGATGATACCGCCCATGTCACGAAGCCTGAACTGGCGTGCAAGCTCGTCGGCTGCGCCGAGATTGACCGCGAGGGCGTTCTCCTCCTGGTTGTCGGACTTCACGCGATGTCCGCTGTTGACATCAACCACATGCAGCGCCTCGGTGTGCTCAATGACAAGATAGGCTCCGCTTCTGTATGAAACGATCCTTCCGAATGATGACTTGATCTGCTTGGTGATGGCGAAGTTGTCGAAGATCGGCAGGTCTCCCTTGTAAAGCTTGACTATCCCGACGCTTTCGGGGGCAATCATGGAGACGTAATCCCTGATTTCGCCGTAAACCTTTTCGTCATTTACGTGAACGGCTTCATACGATGAGTTGAGAAGGTCTCTGAGAAGTGCGATTGTGCGGCTCGATTCCTCATGGACCATGGCCGGTGCCTTGGTGCACTTCTGGGCCTGAGCCATGCAGCTCTCCCATCTGTGTACCAGAACAGCGAGCTCGCTGTCCAGATCTGCCACGCGTCGGCCTTCCGCAACCGTGCGTACTATCACACCGCAGTTCTTGGGTCTGATACTCTGTATGAGCTGTTTGAGGCGGGCTCTCTCCTCGGATGACTTGATCTTGGTGGAGACTGACACCTTGTCGCCGAATGGAATGAGCACCAGATAGCGTCCGGCGAATGAAATCTCGCCAGTAAGTCTCGGTCCCTTCGTGGATATGGGCTCCTTGGCTATCTGTACGAGTATTTCCTGCCCCTGTTCAAGTACCTGGTTTATGGTGCCGGATTCAGGCAGACTTTCGCCTTTGGACGCTTTCTCGAACGGGAACAGCTTCTTGCGGTTGGAGGTCACCTGCTTCAGATATTTCTGAATGGAGGTGAACTGACCGCCGAGGTCCTGGAAATGCAGGAATGCCTCTTTTTCGGAACCTATGTCAACGAAGCATGAATTGAGACCGGGCATGAGTTTCTTGACCCTGCCTACATAGATGTTGCCTACGGAGAATGCCATTTCGCGGCTCTCCTTCTGGTATTCCATCAGCAGTCCGTCCTCGGCGATTGCGATGGATATGTCGTCTGACTGTACGTCTACAAAAAGTTCGCTGACCATACGGTGTGATATCTATTAAAACAAAAAACAAACTTGAAATCCCGGTTTCCCTGGCAAGTTTGTTTTCCGTTTCAGTTCCAAGCAGACTGATTATTTGCTCTTATGTCTGTTCTTTCTCAGTCTTTTTTTGCGCTTGTGCGTAGACATCTTGTGTCTTTTCTTCTTTTTTCCGCTTGGCATAGTCGTTAAAAATTATATGGTTCAATTATCGGTTACTTCTTGATCTTTCTAACTGCCACTGCAAAAGTCTTGGCCGGCTTGAAAGATGGGATGCTGTGCTCAGGAACGGTGATTGTAGTGTTCTTGAGAATGTCACGTGCAGCCTTGGCAGCTCTTGTCTTGATATTGAATGTTCCGAATCCGCGCAGGTAAACAGGCTCTCCATTCTCCAGCGAATCCTTGACGACAGCCATGAATCCTTCTACGCATGAAAGCACATCTGCCTTGTCAACACCTGTCCTCTGAGCGATTTCGCTTACAATCTCTACTTTTGTCATATCGTTATCTGTTTTATCTATTAATTGTTATCAAAACTGAATTTTTATGCACAGGATATTCCCTTTGCGGCCGCAAATGTAGGGAGAATATATTTAATATGCAAGAAAAGCTGTCTTTTTTATTGAGCGTCGTGACTCCACCATTTTTCGACCGAAGTTTTAGAATCTGTTTTGAAATGTTCCAATTAATCTTTTATAAAATCTTTCCGGCTGAAAATTCGTTTCTTTTCAGTCACAATGGAATCCCCATTGCTCCTTCAAATAACCAAATTTTCATCTCGAAAATCTTTCATAAAATTTTTAATCGAACATTTCAAAACAGATTCTGAAGGAATCCCGGATTTATTGTTAGATTTGCAACGTACATTATTATTAATACCAAAAATTATGTCTTTAAACAAAGTTATGTTGATTGGCAACGTGGGGCGCGATCCGGATATCCGTTATCGTGACAACGGACAGTGTGTCGCTAATATGACACTCGCCACCACAGACCGCGGTTACACGTTGCAGAACGGCACTCAGGTGCCTGAGAGAACTGAATGGCACAACCTCGTTGCATGGGGCAAGCTTGCTGAAATCGTTGAAAAATACGTACATAAAGGCGATAAGCTTTATGTGGAGGGCAGTCTCAGATCCCACTCCTATGATGACCAGAACGGGGTCAAACGCTACGTTACGGAGGTGCATGTGGAAAACATGGAGATGCTTTCCGCACGCAATACTTCAAAGCAGGGACAGCCGGCGCAGCAGGAACAGCAGCCGCAGAATCCGGCACCCGCTTCTGATGGAATGCCCTTCTGACCAATAGGGTAGTCACAGATTCCAATTACGGCCGGAAGGACATGCCCGTGTGCTTCCGGCCGTTTTTCATGCTCTGCCAGTTGCTCTCTCCTTATCTTATTTATGCAAGCTTTCTTTTTTGAATGTCACGGAATTTTCCTAAATTCGCGGGTTAAAAACAAATAACTCTTATGGTAAAGATTTTCCAATGCATTCTGCTTTCGTCCTGTCTGGGCCTTCTGTCTTCATGCATTTCCTTCGACAATGATGTCGATTATTCTGGCGAAATAAGCATGGACATTGAACTGGCTTCGGGTGGGCTTTCATTCCCTGTCGGCGAACTGGGGAAGGCGAGACTTGATTCACTTATTGATGTCAGCGCCGATGGCAGCTCTCTCATCAGAGTGTCTGAGAATGGAGACTATTACATTTACAAGGATGGTGTCCTTGATGCAGTGACTGTGGATGTGGAACCGTTGCAGATTAATGTTGAAGATCCTGAAATCGGGCTTGTGCAGCTGCATTTCTCTGTTCCCGGGCTACTGGCAGGTGCTTTCGCAGAATCCGTATCAGCTGTTGCAACGTCAGGATTCGAGGCGGAAATTGAAGACGAGACAAGTATATCGTTCAATGAGAAAGTGGACGATGCTGTGGTTTCCGTGAACAGTCTGCTGTTTGCCAACAGAAGCCCTTTGGCTATGAGTTTCCGTTTCGGCGGATTCCCCGAATCCATAGAGAGCCTGACTGTGCGCAACTATAGCTTTGTGTTCCCGTCATTCTTCAGACTCGTATCAGACGGCAGCGATCCGAGGGTGGAAACTTCCGGCAATGTGATGACTTTCAACGGAACCGTCACAAGGGAGGAACTCGCACAGAATGACTGGACGATCAGCATAAGAAGTCTGTATCTGACCGGGCTGTTTTTTGAGGAACCACTAAATACTGTATATGAAGGTTCGGAACGTAGGCTTGTGGTCAATGACAAGGTCCTGTATTCCGGTACTGTCGCTGTCGAAGGCACGCTGTCTTCTGTCGCAGAACTGGAGGGCACCACGCTCCAGTCTGCTGTTCACTTCGAGAGAATTGATGTCCGTTCGTTTGAGGGAGTCGTCTCTCCTGATATTGATGCGGTGACAGCTGATTTCCCGCTCAATCTGGACGATGATCTGGATTTCCTTAAGGCTGAGGACAATACTTTCCGTATCAGAAATCTCGGATTCAATGTTGATCTGATTTCGGGCTTTTCTGCTCCACTCAATCTCAATATGTCCATGAACTCATGGGATGAATCCGGACGTCCGGTCGCAGAGTCCGTGTCGCCGGACTACGGTATGTTTCAGATTCCGGCAGCGCCTCACGGCGGAAAGATGGACGCGAGAATAGTCATTACCGATGAGCCCGGTCATTCAGGTTCCACGGCAGATGGGCATATCGTGCAGGTCTATGTGAGCAGACTGTCCGATCTGGTCAGGACAATTCCGGATCGCATATCCGTCTCCATTGATGCAGAGACAGACGTATCGGAGGATGTCCTTCATTATGTCGAATTCGGCAGCACCATAAGCGTGACGGGTGACTACGAAGTCTATGCTCCGCTGTGTTTTTCTTCGGCCAGCGTCAATTATACAAAGGTGTTGGAAGACGTGGGAGACGAACTGGATGACTTCGCAGACAAACTGACTGATGCTAAGATCCAGGCTTGCGGACGGGTAGTGAATACGGTGCCGTTTGATCTTGAAGTGACAGTCGTTCCACTGGATAAGAACGGCAGAGAGATAGGCGGTGACATCAGATTCTCGAAAGCTGCGGTAAAGGCCGGCTCCTTGAACAGTCCTGCCATCACTGATGTCGTGATTGATGCAGAGGCTCACAATGGCCGTCTCGCCGATTTGGACGCACTGAAGATTGTCGTACACTGTGCTGATGATGACGGCCATGAGGCAGTTCTCAATAGAAATGAATATCTGGAATTTACGAATTTCATTCTGAATGTCAGGGACGGGATTATCCTTGACCTGGATGATTAATGACTGTTGGAAAAATGAAAAGAAATAACATTGGACTATATATGGCGTTTGCAGTGACTGTATGCTTCGCTACCTCTTCCTACGCCCAGAGCCTGAACAGTTCGTATTTTCTTGAAGGCTCCTTCACCAGACATGAGATCAACCCTGCATTCGCACCTGAACGCGACTACTTCACTCTGCCAGCGCTTGGAGGGTACTACTTTGGGGCGCAGTCCACGGTCGGCGCGTCAGATTTCATCTTTGATTCAAAATCATATCCCGGCAAACTTACAACGTTCATGAGCCGTGATGTGGACAGACAGAGCTTCCTCGGTTCACTGCCGTCCGATTCCCGTGTGAACAGTGCTTTTTCTGTAGATGTTCTGTCCTTCGGATTCAGGACTCGTGGCGGGTACGCATTCCTCGGTCTGAAGATTCGCGGCGGTGAGACCGTATCCATACCCAAGGAGATGTTCGAATTCATGAAGTCAGGACTCTCCACCGGTACGTATTCAGTGTCTGATGCAGTCGTCAGTGCCATCAGCTATGCGGACCTTGAGTTCGGCGAATCCAGAAGGTTCGGCGACAATCTCACGCTTGGCGCGAAGATACATATGCTTGCAGGCATCGCGTACGGAGATGTGAAAATCAACAGCCTTCAGGCCAGACTGGACGGAGAGCAGTGGCGGGTCAGACTGGACGCCGAATCCAATGTCGGACTCAACGGTCTGACATTCCAGCAGAAGAGCGACGGAACTGTCGATGTGGAGAATCCGGATTATAAGTTTAACGGATTGAGCGGCTGGGGACTTGCCTTTGACCTCGGCGCGGAATATGATATGTCAGATATTGTGGATGGCCTGAGACTGTCGGCTTCAGTGACTGATCTCGGTTTCCTCAGGTGGGGCAAGGGGCACAGATATACCAACAATCCTGAAAAGGAGTTCCTGTTCGACGGTTTTCACGATGTTGAGGATGATCAGGATCTGGAAGACCAGTGCGATCAGCTCAGTGAAGATTTTCAGGCACTCGCAGATTTCTATGACAAAGGTGAGGATGCTCTCAGCGCAGGGCCTGCCGCAACAGTCCGTTTCGGTGCGGAATATGCTCTACCTGGCATACAATGGCTGAGTGCGGGTGAACTGATTACATTGCGGACAGGTCTCTGGCATAGCTTCGAGTCCAGAACTTCTGTGAATATGGCTCCAGCCAGATGGTTTGACGCTTCATTGAACGTCGCTTTCTCCACATTCGGTACAACGATGGGCTGGATGCTTGACTTCCATCCGCGCGGTTTCAACTTCTTTATCGGCAGCGACGGCCTGAGAATAAAGCTCAGCAAGGACCGCATACCTATGGAAGCCACGTCGGCTGATGTACAGTTCGGCGTGAGATTCCCGATAGGTATGCCAAAGAATATCTGATATGCCGCTGCTGCTGAGCGTCATACTTAAAGGACTGCTGATTGGCTTTCTGGCTGCCGCTCCTACGGGACCGTCCGGCATTCTCGTCATTGAGAGCACTCTGAACAGGGGCAGGCGCCACGGTCTGCTGACCGGTCTGGGCGTTTCTACAAGCGATGCGATCTACATCGTATGCTCTTCCATCGGCATATCCTTCATCATGGACTTCGTCAGCAATCCTGAGACATCGTTCCTGTGCAGTATTGTCGGCTCAGTTCTGCTTTTCGTATTCGGACTGTTCACCATCAGGAACAATCCACTTGCAAAACGCCGTTCGCCCGGACAGGACTCCCATTCCGCACGTGCGTACCTGTCCGGATTCATGGTGGCGGTGGTCAATCCGACTGTTGTGTTCATCTATATCTCCCTCTTCGCATATTTCTGTCTCGCTCTGAGCGAACTGACGGGTCTTGTGAAAGTTGCCGGCTATCTGTCAACATTTGCCGGAGATGTCCTTTGGTGGCTGTTCATTACCCGTTTCATCAACAGACTGCGCAACAGGTTTGACCTGAAGGGAATATGGGTGATAAACAGAATACTCGGCAGCATTCTGATGGCGGCTGCCCTGATATGGCTTGTGGTATCATTGGTTAAGGGAAGGTGATATGTTGGTTGCAAATGAATTGAGAAAAACGAATATTGCGGAGTATCTGCTGTACATGTGGCAGGTGGAGGACCTGATCCGCGCCAACGGATTCGACGCTGACAGACTGGCCCTGATCGGAACGTCCGGCATTGGGGACGAGTCCGTGAAACTGGCCGTGAGGAGGTGGTATGAGGAACTGATAGACATGATGATTCACGAGGATGTCCGTGAGAAGGGACATCTGCAGATAAACAACAACATACTCATGCTTCTTGCAGACCTGCACGGACGTATAATGGAGAGTGACGGATGCGGGGAGTACAAGGAGGCATACTACGCAGCCCTGCCTGCGATAGTGGGTTACAGGGCGAAGTCGGACAGCCAGGACAGGAATGAGTTGGAGAGCTGCTTTGAACTCATGTATGGCATCTGGATGCTGAAACTTCAGGGACGTGAGATTTCTGAGGGTACTGCAGATGCTTCCAAGCGCGTGTCCGCTCTGCTGGCGCGTCTTGCAGCATATTATACAATGGATTTGAACGGAGAACTTGACCTCGATCAGGAGGATTGATTTAGCGTTATGAATGAGGAGATAGAAAGAAGGCGGACATTTGCAATTGTGGCACATCCGGATGCAGGAAAGACCACTCTGACCGAGAAGTTCCTGCTGTTCGGCGGGCAGATTCAGGTGGCGGGAGCCGTGAAATCCAACAAGATCCGCAAGACTGCGACTTCGGACTGGATGGACATCGAGAAACAGCGTGGCATATCTGTCACCACGTCCGTCATGGAGTTTGACTACGAAGGATACAAAATAAACATTCTGGATACTCCCGGTCATCAGGACTTTGCAGAGGATACCTTCCGGACTCTGACAGCCGTGGACAGCGTAATCATAGTCATCGACTGCGCCAAGGGTGTCGAGCTCCAGACCCGCAGGCTGATGGAGGTGTGCCGTATGCGTAACACCCCGGTCATCGTGTTCGTGAACAAGATGGACCGTGAGGGTAACGATCCCTTTGACCTGCTGGACGAGCTTGAGGAGGAACTGCAGATACAGGTCCGTCCGTTGAGCTGGCCTATTGACAGGGGTGCCCGTTTCAAGGGGGTGTACAATATATATGAGGAGAAACTGGACCTGTACAATCCGAGCAAGCAGACTGTCACGGAGAGGGTGGAGGTTGATGTCAACGGACCGGAACTGGCCGGCCATATAGGTGAGGCTGATGCTCAGAAGCTCCGTGCGGATCTGGAACTGATTTCCGGAGTTTACGAACCGTTTGACAGACAGGCGTATCTGGACGGTAGCCTGGCTCCTGTGTTCTTCGGCTCAGCTCTGACCAATTTCGGAGTGAAGGAACTGCTCGACTGCTTCGTCGAGATAGCTCCGGCACCGCGGCCGGTGACAGCTGAAGAACGTGTGGTACATCCGGAGGAGGAGAAATTCACAGGGTTCATATTCAAGATGACTGCCAATATAGATCCGAACCACCGCTCGTCCATAGCATTCTGCAAGGTGTGCTCGGGGCGTTTCCGGAGGAATGAACCGTACCGTCACATGCGTCTGGACAAGACGCTCCGCTTCTCGTCGCCGACCCAGTTCATGGCGCAGCGCAAGAGCACTATTGAGGAGGCATGGCCCGGTGATATCATCGGTCTGCCTGACACCGGCAATTTCAAGATCGGTGATACGCTGACCGAAGGAGAGACACTGCATTTCAAGGGCCTGCCGAGCTTCTCGCCCGAAATGTTCAAATACATTGACAATGCCGATCCCATGCGTGCCAAACAGCTCGCCAAGGGACTTGACCAGCTGATGGGCGAGGGCGTGGCGCAGATGTTCACAAATACCTTCAACGGCCGCAAACTGATAGGTACGGTCGGACAGCTTCAGTTCGAGGTTATAGAGTACCGCCTCCAGCACGAGTACAATGCCTCCTGCAAATGGGAGCCGGTCAGCCTGTACAAGGCTTGCTGGATAGAGAGCGACGACGCGGCTGAACTGGAGGCTTTCAAGAAGCGCAAGTACCAGTTCATGGCTGTGGACAAGGACGGACGCGACGTGTTTCTGGCTGACAGCGGCTATGTGCTGCAGATGGCGCAGATTGATTTCAAACACATAAAGTTCCATTTTACCAGCGAGTTCTGATATGGCGGGATATAAAAGGGAGGATCTGGAGAAAGCATGCGAGGTCATGCGCGGCGGCGGGGTGGTGCTGTATCCGACCGACACAATATGGGGACTCGGATGTGATGCCTCCAATGAAGAGGCCGTGAAGCGGATATTCAGGATAAAGCAGCGTAGTGACAGCAAGTCCATGCTGGTACTACTGGACAATGATGCCAAGCTGAGCTTCTATGTCGGGGAAGTTCCGGACCAGGCCTACGACCTCATGGACCTGTCGGAAAAGCCCATTACCATCATCTACGACGGAGCGCGTCATCTTGCGCCCCAGCTCATTGCCGAGGACGGCAGTGTCGGCATCCGCATAACAAAGGAAGCGTTTTCGCGCGACCTGTGTGCCCGCATGAAAGGTGCGATAGTATCCACGTCGGCCAATATCAGCGGCCAGCCGTCGCCCCGCAACTTCGCGGAGGTGTCGCAGGAGATAATCGCTGCGGTTGACTACGTTGTGGAATACCGTCGTGACGATACTGCTCAGGCTGCTCCTTCAAGCATCGTCAAGCTGGGACGTGGAGGACTGGTCAGAATAATCAGAGAATGATGATATGAATGCAGCGGTAGGAACGGAAGGTAAAACGTCGCTGATCGGACGGTTTATCGCTTGGCGTGAGAAGCATATCAGCGAACGACAGTTCATCCTGCTGCTCAGCCTTGTCGTGGGCATATTCACTGCACTGGCCGCTCTTCTGCTGAAACTGCTCATTGAACTCATTCACGATGCCGTCACGGACAATGTGATCATCCATGGCAACAACTGGCTGTATCTGATCTGCCCTGTGCTTGGCATCCTCATAGCAGGACTGTTCATCCGATACGTGGTGCGCGATGACATCGGCCATGGTGTGACAAAGATCCTGTATGCGCTTTCCCGCAGGAACGGCCGCATAAAACCGCATAACATGTGGTCTTCGATGGCTGCCAGCGCCATCACAATCGGTATGGGCGGATCAGTCGGCGCCGAGTCGCCTATCGTGCTTACCGGTTCTGCCATCGGCTCAAACATAGGCCGTATCTTCAAGATGGAGCACAAGACTCTCATGCTGATGATAGGCTGTGGCTCCGCCGGTGCCATTGCTGGTATATTCAAGGCTCCGATCGCCGGTCTGGTCTTCGTTCTGGAAGTACTCATGCTGGATCTGAGCATGGGCTCCCTGCTGCCTCTGCTTCTATCGTCGGTCACAGCCGCCACCATATCTTATATAGTGACTGGAACTGATTCGATGTTCCACTTCGTCATATCCGACGAGTTCACGCTGGAACGAATACCGTATGTGCTGCTGCTGGGCGTGTTCTGCGGACTTGTGTCTCTGTATTTCTCGCAGGTGATGTACCATCTGGAGACTCTGTTCGGCAAGGTCCGCAAACAGTCGGTCAAGTTCGTCATCGGTGCTGTGCTGCTCAGTCTTCTGATATTTCTCTTTCCGTCGCTGTACGGCGAAGGATATGACATCATAGAACTGCTGCTGGACGGTGAGATGAACAGATCCTCACTTTCCGACGTTCTTCTGGACAATACCCTTTTCCCGCGTACGTCAAGCATGCTGATAACATATCTCTCGCTGGTGCTTCTGACGAAGGTGCTGGCATCGACAGCGACTTGTTCCGGTGGAGGTTGCGGCGGTATTTTCGCGCCGAGCCTGTTCCTGGGCTGCATAGCTGGCTTCGTCTTTGCGGAGGTTCTGAAATATGTATTTCCCGGCGTGCCAATTTCCACCCAGAATTTCGCGCTGTTCGGGATGGCCGGTCTGATGTCTGGAGTGATGCATGCCCCGCTCACAGGCATATTCCTCATAGCCGAACTGACCGGAGGGTATTCCATGTTCCTGCCTCTGATGATGGTCTCGATACTCTCATATCTGACCATCCGCCTGTTCCAGCCTTTCAGCATCTATTCCATGCGTCTGGCCCAGAAGGGCGAACTGATGACCCATCACAAGGATCAGTCGGTCCTGCTGCTGATGCGTACTGAGAATGTGGTGGAGAAGGATTTCATCGCGATTGACAAGGATATGGACCTCGGACAGATGGTGGGTGTGATTTCCCGTTCCAAACGCAATCTTTTCCCGGTCCTCGATGCTGACGGCCGACTGATCGGTGTCGTCAACATGGATTCCATACGCAACATAATGTTCCGCCAGGAACTGTACCGGCGCTTCCATGTGGAACGCTTCATGGAGTCGCCGCGCGCCCGTCTGTTCGTGACCGATCCGATGGACGTGGTCATGCGCAAGTTTGACGATACCGGAGCCTGGAATCTTCCTGTGGAGGATGAGAACGGCAGGTATATCGGCTTCGTGTCAAAGTCCAAGATATTCAGTGCGTACAGGAATGTGCTGATAGAGTTGTCCGAGGAATAGAAATCTGATTTGAATGATAATGGATAGGAAATCTGTAAGGATAGTGTTCATGGGAACTCCGGAGTTTGCCGGATTCTCGCTCAGAAGGCTGGTGGAGGAAGGCTTCAATGTCGTTGGAGTGGTCACTGTGGCCGACAAGCCTATCGGCCGTCACGGCAGCGTGCTGCAACCAAGTCCTGTCAAGCAGTATGCGGAGTCCTGCGGAATACCGGTTCTTCAGCCGGACAGACTGAAGGACGAGGCTTTCCTGTCCGAACTGCGTGCCCTTGAGGCCGACCTTCAGATTGTGGTCGCATTCAGAATGCTTCCTGAGGTGGTCTGGTCAATGCCCCGGCTCGGGACATTCAATCTTCATGCATCCCTGCTGCCTCAGTATCGCGGTGCCGCTCCCATCAACTGGGCGGTCATAAACGGTGATTCGGAGACTGGTGCCACCACGTTCTTCCTCAAGCATGAAATTGATACCGGCGATATCATTGATCAGATCCGCATCCCCATCCTCGATGACGACGATGCAGGAACGGTTCATGACAAACTGATGACATCCGGTGCCGACCTTCTGATACGCACAGCCGATTCCATTGTAAATGGCAGCGTGAGTTCACGCCCGCAACCTCCGATGCCTCAGGAAGAACTGCGTCCGGCTCCCAAAATATTCAAGGATACATGCCGCATTGACTGGTCTGCGTGCTCACGCTCAGTCTGGAATTTCATACGCGGCCTTTCCCCTTATCCGGCTGCATGGAGTGTCCTGCGGTACGAAGACGGCCATGAGGCCGACATGAAAATCTACAGGGCTGTCCTCAGCGGGCGCAGAGCGGTGGAGGCCGTCCCCGGCACCATCGTTTCGGACGGACGCACTTACATTGATGTCGTAACCGGCGACGGTCAGGCCGTCAGACTGCTGGAAATACAGCTCGCAGGCAAAAAGAGAATGCCTGTCGCGGCATTCCTCTGTGGCTCCAACCTGTCCGGATGCCAGTTTGTAATGTAAATTATTGATAATCAATACTTAATGTTTTTCAGACAGCTGGCAATAGACGAATAAAGTGTTAAATATTTGTAAGTTAGATAAATTATTCCGTCCTTTGCAATCCAAATCATGTTAACCAACCCATAAAGCGAACGCCTATTGATTGAACAGCTACCCAACTGACTTATTCTGATAAGTAATGGATAATATGAATTTATTGACCGATGATGAACTGGTCGGTCTCTATTCAGCGGGCAGCAATGAGGCATTCGATGTGCTTCTCAGCAGATACAAGGACAAGTTGTTTGCGTACATCATTTTCATCGTGCGCAAGCGTGATGTTGCCGATGATATATTCCAGGATACATTCGTGAAGGCTGTCACGACTCTGCAGCGCGGAGGCTACACCAGTTCCGGCAAGTTCGGCGCATGGCTTACCCGCATTGCCCATAATCTCATTATCGACTATTTCCGTCAGGACCGCAACGGCAATGTCGTCTCCAATGACGAGTCGGATGTGGACCTGCTGAACAATGCCAGTCTGTGCGAGCAGAACATTGAGGACAGGATGGTCAATGTACAGATACTGTCAGACGTACGCCGTCTGGTGTCAATGCTTCCTGACAATCAGCGCGAGGTCGTTTTCATGCGTTACTATCAGGATCTGAGCTTCAAGGAGATATCGGACATTACCGGTGTGTCCATCAATACGGCTCTCGGCCGCATGCGCTACGCTCTGATCAATATCAGAAAGATGGCTGCCGACAACGGTATCTCGCTGACGCTTGCATAACCCTGAAAAAAATACCGTTTCATTTATACTAATCCGTCCGGTCGCGCGTTTTAATGACAAAGACCGAAAAGATTAGCCTATGAATGAAATCTCTACTTCAAATTCATCTCTTGGAAAACTCATCGCACAGGCTCTGACAGCCGGGAACTACGGTTCTCCGAAGAAAGAGACGCTTGATTTTATCAGAAATTACGCAGGAACCTTGAATCCGGCGTGATTTTTGCTTATCTTCGCGTGTTAACGTACAAACGATGAGTGTAATTGTAGCCCCTTCTTTACTTTCAGCCAATTTCGGACATCTGGACAGAGATCTCGAAATGATTAACCGCAGCAGTGCGGACTGGCTTCATCTGGATATTATGGACGGTGTGTTCGTGCCGAACATATCTTTCGGATTTCCGGTTCTGAAATATGTTGCTGAACTGTGTACCAAGCCTTTGGACGTTCATCTGATGATAGTCAGCCCGGACAAGTTCATCGACCGCTTCGCGGAAATGGGAGTCATGTCCCTGAACGTGCACTACGAGGCCTGTACGCATCTGCACCGCACCATATACGAAATCAGGAAGAGGGGAATGAAGACGGCGGTTACTCTCAATCCGGCCACTCCTGTATCTGTACTGGAGGATATTATTGATGACATCGATATGGTTCTGCTGATGACGGTGAATCCGGGATTCGGCGGACAGAAATTCATAGAGCACTCCATCGGAAAAGTCGGCAGACTGCGTGAAATGATCAGCCGGCGTGGACTAAATACCTTGATAGAAGTGGATGGAGGCGTAGATTTTGAGACTGGAAGACGTCTGGTCGATGCAGGCGTCGATGTATTGGTATCAGGAAACACAGTCTTCGCATCGGAAAACCCTGAGGAAACCATCCGAAGACTTAAATCTCTCTAAATGACTTGCACCAACTGACATCGAGTCCGGCCCTGCGGCTGGCAATACCTCTGATTGCGGGTATCCTGATGGCTGGAAATGTGTCTGATTCCAGCCGTAGTCTGGCGTATCCGGTTGCGCTCTGCGTGGCGTCCGGAGTGCCGCTTTCCGTATGTGTCCTGCGCGGACGCGGTCCGGACAGACTGTTCGGCCCCATGCTCTTCTGCTTTTTCTTCGCGACTGGCGCCGCTCTGGCGATTGACCGCAGTGACAGAATGCATCCCGACTGGCCCGACAGTGCGCGCACATACCGTGCTGTTGTTGCAGGCAGTCCCGTGGATAAGCCGAAAAGTCTCTGCCTGCCTCTGCATCTGCTGTCTTCTGATGGAAATGCCGGGAACGGCGTGTATCTGTACGTGCCTCGGAATGGAGCCTCCGCGCGGATAGCCCCGGGTGATGTGATAATGTTCCGGGGACGCATTTCTCCTCCTGACAATACAGGCCTGGATTTCGACTACGCTTCATTTCTGGAGAGAAAGGGCGTATGCGGGACGCTGTGGGTGGATTCACTTTCTTGGGCCGGGACAGGAGCCGTCTGCGGCGGTCTGTTGGTGAAGGGACAGGCATTCCGCCGTAAAATGGCTGACACATATCGCCAGTGGGGGTTCAGCGATGAGGTCCTGGCTGTGGTGTCTGCAGTGTCCTTAGGAGACAGGCAGATGCTGACTGAAGAGGTCCGGCAGACCTATTCCGAATCGGGCGCGAGTCATGTCCTGGCCGTTTCGGGACTTCATGTCGGCATAATATACGCCTTTCTGTCATTCCTGTTTCCCGCATTCATGAATGTGTCGTGGCGGAGATGCGTCAGGGAGATACTGATAATGGTTCTGCTGTGGGGGTATGCCATAATGATAGGGATGCCCCTGTCCATAACGCGCTCTCTGATAATGTTCACTGCTATAGCGGTTTGCCGATGCGCAGGCCGGGACAG
>JAKSIW010000016.1 GCA_024398555.1 Bacteroidaceae bacterium
GTCAGAATTTCAAACTATTTGAATTACATTTGCACATCATTAATAAGAGAAACCCTTTCGCGTGTACAAACACTAACAACTCTAAACAATAACTAAATGAAGAAACTTTACTCATTCATCGCGCTGGCTGCAGCCATGTTCATTGCTGTTCCGGCGAATGCAAAAATCGGAAGCGCCGCAGACCTTTACGGTATCTGGGCTTTCAGTGCGGACATCGCATTTGAGGATCCTTCCTATCAGAGTGCAATTCACACTACCAGCGAAGTAATCATCACCAGCGACCCTCAGGGTACCTTTGCTGCAACAATCGAGGGCCTCTGCGGTGTGGAGAACAGTATCCAGATGGTATCCAAGGTAGTCGATATGGAAAACGGCAACAAAGCTCTCAAGATCACCAATCCCAACGGCGGTGGCTTTGAAGCATGGGGTTCACTCGGTCTCTGGATGACCGACATGAGCGGAAACAATCCTTTTTTCTACTTCGGTTACGGTCCGAATTATTACGAAGTCAGCGATGACACCACCACAATCAGCATTCCTGATTTCAAATTCGTCTCTGTTCCCGATTTCTCGCAGGAAGGAGGCGTACTGGTCGCTACCGTCACAAACGCCAAACTGACATTGGTCAGCAAGGAGGTGATTGAGGTAAAGGACCTGTCCGGAGAGTATAAGGGATCCGTCAGTTCTTTTTATGACTATGGTGTTGTGGAAGGATGGCCTACCGAATACAGCATGACCATCGCCAAGAAGGACGATACCAACAAGCTCTATGACATCACATTGGTACTCGGAGAAGACTTCGCGACTCTTTCATTCGAAGGAACATTTGACGGCAACGCTCTCACCATGCCGTTCAATAACATTTGCGTAGCTTATGACTCAATCTATCTGGTACCCGTCTATGACGATGCGCTCAACGGTAGCATCACATACAATGTAGTCGGAGACAACCTGTCACTGACCAGCGGCATCAGTTTCGCTGCAGTTCGTTACGATGAAGGAGGTACTTTCATCCGTAACGATGTCTTCTGGTACGGCGGCGGCATCGCCAAGCTTCAGAAGGAAGGTCCTGCAATGACTTATGACGGAGAATACAGTCTGTCAATGATTGTCTCCTATGACCTGTCCGGCGGTACCACACCTACCAGCGGAACCATGAAGGTTGAATACTTTGAATCATGGGGAATGTACATGATAACCGAATTCCTGGGCTTTGACACATACACTCTCAACCAGGGAGGCATTGAGCTCCGCCCGGATCCGGAAGATCCGATGAAGGCCACGATTGAGCTCGACGGTTACAACTTCCTTCAGTTCCTCGGCGAGGAAGACGGCGATTACAAGTACTACGTAATGCTGGACGGCAACCTCACTGATACTGCCATTCCTGTTACTTTCGATGAGGACGGCAACATGAACATCAACCAGTTCTGCATAGGTACAGGCTACTATTTCACTCCGGACAAATATTCACTTGTCACATGGTACACCGGAGTCAATGCAAAGAAGATTGTCCCGTCCGCTCAGGACTGGATCGGAACACGCGAGATAACTCCTGTCACATACGCCTATGTCAATGACAAGTACACCGTACCTACCACCGGCAACTTCACTGTTTCATATTATGAGGCATGGGACATGTATCTGGTTGAAGAGTTCCTCGGCTATGACCTGTACACTGCAAACTACGGCGGTCTGACACTGGTTCCTGACGAGAATGATCCGCACAAGGCAACTCTCGAATGCGGTTATGCCGAATACGACATGATTACCGGTTACAAGTGGCTGTATGACGGAGACCTGAAGAAGACATCCATCGACGTCACACTCAACGATGACGGAACTGTCACAGTGAACAGTGACTTCTCAATCATCCAGGCAGGTAATCCGTTCAACGTCCTCATCGCCACCACCAGCGCCAAGACCGGAATCGAAGAGGTCAAGGCTGTAAGCGAAGACGACAGGATGTTCGACATCAACGGTCGTGAGGTGAACGGTGACTACAAGGGCATCGTCATCAGAAACATCGGCGGCAAGTTCGTCAAGACTTTGAACAAGTAATTATCACCCAATAGAAAGGAGTTAGGAGGAGCACATCCTCTTAACTCCCTTTTTTTAGTTATGAGAAAGAAAGAAATTCTGCCACTGCTGACAGCATTCATGCTGCTCGGAATCACGCCGGTGCAGCTATTTGCAGCAGGCAACAACTCCCCCATTCCTGCCGAGGTGTCAGATGACGGTGCCGTTCTCTCCGGAACCGTGACTGACAGACAGAGCGGCGAAGCTCTGATCGGCGTGACCGTAGCAGTATGGAAGGAAAAGAACATTATCGCTGGAACGGCTACTGACTATGACGGAAAGTTCTCACTGGAACTTCCCCAAGGTGGCGACTACACGATAAACATCACCTACACAGGGTACAAGTCCGTCATTCTGAAGCCATCGGAGACGAAGCGGGACATGGCCATCCAACTGGAATCGGACACGCAGGGACTGAACGAGGTGGTCGTGACAGGATTCTTCAACCGTAACAAGAACACATTTTCCGGTTCTGTCACACAGATCAAGGGAGAGGAACTCAGACAGGTGACCGGAACCAACATCATGACGGCAATCGCAGCCCTTACCCCAGGCATGGAGGTACAGGTGAACAGTTCGCAGGGATCCAACCCGAACTATGTGCCCGAACTCGTCATGCGAGGCATGTCGTCATTCTCCAATGAGGGACAGAGTGTCAATCAGCCCACCATCATCCTGGATGGTACAGAAATCAGCATGACCGACCTCTACGACCTCGACATGAACGAAATAGAGAGCATCAACGTGCTGAAGGACGCATCAGCAACAGCGCTCTACGGTTCAAAAGCTTCAAACGGTGTCATCGTCATCACCCGCAAGACCATTGAAAGCAGCACGATACATGTGGCATACAACTTCACCGGCAATGTCCAGGTGCCGGTACTGAGCGACTATCGCCTTCTGTCGCCGTCCGACAAACTGGAATACGAGCGTCTGGCAGGGCTGTACGATGCCAAAGGCGCCATTGACCCCAGTACCCGACTGCCGCTACAGTACAGATATGACGAACAGTACAACGAACGTTACAAAAAGATTATGGCCGGTCAGAACAGCGACTGGCTGGCACAGCCCGCACGTCTGGCATTCAGTCAGGACCACTCGCTGCGCATCTACGGTGGTGCAGCCGACCTCAGATATGAGCTGACCGGACGCTTCGCCAACACATTGGGAGTCATGAAGGATGACTACCGCCGCCGCTATAACATCGGCTTCAAACTCGACTATTTCATCAGCAATAGCATAAAGATTTCCAACCGGAGCACCTACGCAGAGGTTAATACCAAAGAGACCCCGTACGGTTCCTTCTCGCAATATACACGGATGAATCCGTACGACCCCATGTTCAATGAGGACGGAAGTGTCAATCTGGACCTCTCATGGGATCTGGACAATCCTCTCTACGAGGCATTGCTCGGCTCGTTCTATGAAACCGACTCCAGAACATTCTCCAACATCACGGACTTCCGATGGGAAATAAATGACGAATTCCGTCTGACCGGTCACTTCAATGTCTCCTCAGGCAAAAGCGGTTCGAGCGATTTCACATCACCGAAGTCCCGCGTATTCAAGAATGTGGAGGATCTGGCCAAGCGCGGAACCCTGCAGCGCGGCATAACGTCCTCCAACAGCTACAGCGGCAACATCGTCGGTTCGTACAACCGGATGTTTCAGGACGAATCGCTGATCAGCGCCTCAGCCGGTTGGGAGATAAACTACTCGAAAACCCGCAGCGAATACGTCTCCGCCATAGGATTCTTCAACGATCTGCTCTCATTCATCGGTAATGCCGCAGGCTACCCCACCACATCAACGCCATCAGGCAATCAGGGCGAGACGGCCGACGTGAGCGGATTCCTGTCAGCCAACTACTCCTTCCGCAACAGATACTTCGTGGATGGCACATGGCGTCTCACAGGCTCATCCCAGTTCGGAGAGAACAACCGCTACGGAAACTTCTGGTCCGCAGGTATCGGATGGAACGTAATGAACGAGCCGTACATGGCTTCCGTCAGGGAGATGTTCGACGTGTTCAAACTGCGTGCTTCCACCGGTTACACCGGCAAGGTTTCATTCTCGCCATTCCAGGCAATGACCATGTACCAGTATTCGAACCGTTATGAATACAAGAACGGTATCGGAGCCATTCCGATGACCATCGGCAACGTCGATCTCTCATGGGAGCGTACCATGAACTACAACATCGGCATCGACCTCTCGATGTTCGACCGCAGACTCAACTTCGTGTTCGACGCTTACATACGCAACACGACCGATCTGCTTCTCGACAAGGCGATGGCCCCTTCCACCGGTGTCACATCGGCCATGGGCAATCTCGGAGAGTTGCAGAACAAGGGTATCGAATTCCAGATAGACGGCTATATCTTCCGCACCAATGACTTCAACTGGAAGATCGGAACCACAGGATACATCAACCGCAACAGAATCACGAAAATCAACCAGGCTCTGAAGGAACTGAACGAGCGCAACCAGATGATGGCCAGTTCATACACTTACCCGTTGCCACAGTATGCCGAGGGGGAGAGCGTGACGGCTCTGAAACTGGTGCGTTCCGCAGGCATTGACCCCGCTACCGGTAAGGAGGTCTATGTAAAGCTGAACGGCGAAAAGACCTTCACATACGATGCGACGGACAAGGTTCTCATCGGCGATACGCAGCCGGCATACAACGGAACCGTCAACACCTCGTTGTACTGGAAGGGATTCTCCCTGTACGCTCTTATAGATCTGCGTATGGGCGGCTGGATATACAATACCACCCGTGCCACGAAGGTGGAGGGCTCCAATCCGAAATACAATGCAGACAAGCGCGTATTCGACGACCGCTGGAAGCACCCCGGTGACATTGCCGTGTACAAGGACATTGCCGACTCCTCCACTCCGCGCCAGACCGACAGATTTGCAGAGAAGGAGAACACCGTCAATCTGGGCACACTGAATCTGAGCTACGAGTTCAGTCAGGAACTCTGCCACAGGCTGCATCTCAGGAACCTGCGCTGCGGCCTCAACTTCACGGACATCCTGCGTCTGTCAAGCGTCAAAATCGAGCGTGGTACCGACTATCTGTATTCCAAAGGTTGTGAAATAAACCTTTCTGCAACATTCTAAAACGGCACGTTATGAAAAGGACAAAACATATAGCTTTCATACTGGCGGCTTCACTGCTGTCCGTATCATGCAGCAATTTCCTGGACATCACTCCCGACGGTCAGGTCAAGCGTGAAGAGATGTTCCAGACACATGAGGGAATCGAGGATGCTCTGTACGGAGTCTATGCGCAGATGCGTCAGTCCAGTCTGTACGGCATGGCACTGAGCATCTACGGAATAGAAGTGCTCGGACAGAATATGGACTGCTACGGATCCGATTTCACTGAAAATCTGGGAGCATACAACTGGGAGTATTCCGAAGTCCGCGAATGGGTGGAATACATCTGGACAGAGATGTACAGCAACATTTCGAATGTAAACTCCATACTCGATGCGGGCATTGTGGCCGAGGCCGACGAATTCCCCTACACGATATATAAAGGTGAAGCGCTTGCACTCAGGGCCTTCATGCACTTTGACCTGCTGCGTCTCTTCGCCCCGCAATATACTTTGGACAAATCGGCTGAAGGCATCCCCTACCAGACGGAATTCTCGCTCGTCACTCCGGACTTCGAGAGCATGACGGACAATTACGGACATATCCTGGCAGACCTGCTGCAGGCCGAGACGCTGCTTTCAGGTGAAGACAGCCTCAAGACGGAGGAAGCGTCATTCTCATTCATGAAGGACCGTCAGATACATCTCAACCTGCATGCGGTCAGGGCCGAGCTTGCCAGAGTCTATCTGAGTATGGGAGATACCGGAAAGGCCGCCCAGTACGCAGCCAAGGTAATCAGCGAAAGTCCATACATGCTCAAGGAGAAGACAGAGGTGCTCAATGACCTGGCCGGAGTATTTTCCAGAAAGGAGTGTATCTTCGGCATCTATTACCCCAACTTCTATTCAGACGTGAATCCGCTGCTCCAGCTGCAGCAGTCATACTATTCGCTCGACCCCCGCGATGACTTCATGACCATCTACAACACTGAGGCAGACGGTCTCGACTATCGCCAGAGCGCATATTTCACCGCAGTCGAGACTGGCGGGGAGTTGCATTACAGGCTCTCCAAGCTGACCGATGTGTACGAGCTGAACAACATTGCCGGCAGCCGTCCCACAGATCTCATTCTGGGAATCAATCTCATCCGCATACCTGAAATGTATTACATCATGGCGGAATGTCTTCTGGACACGGACCCAGCCCAGGCCGCATACTATTACAACGCCGTCCGTCAGCACCGCGGACTTGACCCGCTGGAAGAGAACAGGACTCTCACCATGGACCTTATTAATCTGGACCGTTTCAAGGAATACTTCGGAGAGGGACAGACATACCTCAACAGCAAGCGTCTGAACCTGCCGATACTGTCAGCAGACGGCAAGACGGAATATCCTGCATCAAACGACATCTACGTTCTGCCTGTTCCTGACGCGGAATATGCCAACAGATACTGATAACAGAATTTGACAATGAAAGCAACAAGACTGATAGCCATAGCCTTAACGGTATTTGCAGCTTCATGCAGCGAGAATGACTACTTGACATATGACAGTGGCGAAAACGGCATATATTTCAATCACGACACACTGGTATTCTCATTCTCCGTACTCCCGGTGGATTCACTGACTCACGTAATAAAAGTACCTGTCAGCGTGATGGGTACAATGAGTACGGAGCCACGGACATTTGCATACTCAATAGAATGCAGCATGCCGTCAGATTCGCTGTGCAAGCTGATTTACACACCCGAAAACAAGGATTTCACATGGGCCGAAGAGGGTGTCCAATACACCGTTCCGCAGGAGGTGACCATACCTGCGGGCGCGACAGAGGGAATAATTCCTGTCACGATATACCGTTCACAGCTCAAAGGCAACTACAGCGACGGGTACATCCACTACAGATTCATCATCCGTCTGAAGCCCAACGACAGCTTCACGCCGACCCTTTCCGAAAAGGATCAGATACGCATCGTGCAGTTCGACAATGCAATAGACCAGCCGGCATGGTACGATGCCTACGGAGAAAAGGTCTGGTACAAGCCGGAGCTGGGTGAATGGCATCCATACAAGCTCATCAAGCTGGTCGAATACTTCCACGCTGTGAAGGACGTGCTGCCGGAGACTTACGTGAAGATGGTACGGCTCTACGGCGAGAACCTGGAGAATGTCCCGTACGGTGACTTCCACGTTTACCGCACCATTTTCCGCAAATACATCTACTCCAAAATGTACGAGCACTTCAATGACCCGGCCAACCGCGAAGCGATACTGTCCCTCTACCCCGACTTCATTTTCGACTTCCCTGATCCGTTCGCCGGGGAAGATGCAGAATGACACAACAAACCGATTATTACGAAATGAAAGAACATATCCGCAAATCCCTATATCCGCTCCTGCTTGCAATGGCAGTTACGGCAGCAGTATCGTCATGCATCAAGGATGACACATCCGGTGCAGACCGTCCGCTTTCCGAGATAATAATAGACTCAACGTCAATAGAAGCGGTATATAATGTCAACAAGAACGATACCCTGACCATTGTTCCCAGAATATCCCAGACCAACACCCCGAAGGAGCTCTCTTTCACATGGGAGATTGATCAGGAGGTTTTCTCGCACGACGAGGCATTCATCTATCCGGCCAAGCTTCTTGGCAAGTATCAGTGCAGGCTCATCGTGGAGAACATTGACGGAAAGTCATTCTTCCCGTTCACCGTATTCGTCAATTCCCCGTACGAGGAGGGCATCACGGTACTGAGTCAGGATCCTGACGGGAAGAGCATGATATCCTTCATGCTGACTCCCACCGACCCGAACGAGGAACGTCATTTCATCAAAGGAGACTGTTTCTCTGTCAACAATGAGGATACCAGATTCGCCTCGCACGCCATCGACATGGTCCAGTCGAGCGGTTCTCTCATCATCGCCTGCCAGGGTGCTGACGGATGGCAGAACGGTCCGCTCGGACGTGACGCTGACGTACCGACCATATACTACCTGAACGAGAAGACTCTCGTGGCCGAGAACATCCTGACAGTAAGCGAATACGAGGACTTCAAGCCTACGCATCTGGTCATCCCTTCGCAGGATGCATCAGGTGTCGCCTACCCTGTCCTATGCGAGAACGGCAAAATCTACGAATTCTCCACTACGGAAGGTGCAATATCCAAGCCCACCAAGCTCCAGTCGAGATATGCGCAGACCTGCGCTGTGAATGACGACGGAGGCACCGGCTGGTATTTCGAACTGCTGTTCTGGGACAAGACTGTGGGAGGACTCTGTGAGATATACAGCGGATACGGCCCGTACTACTGCGGAAAGAAGTATCATCTGCTGCGTGACGAATGCGTCGGCACAGAGAACTACTTCAACGGCAATGACATTGTGAAGATGGTGCTCATTGACCTGACTGCGGCACAGAGACGCACCGAGCGCAGCGAGATTCTGGTTCTGACCAAGAACGCAATCATGACACGCAAGACCGTACTTGACACCGGGTTCTGGGTATATGACTATGAGAACGGCGTAAACATGCTGTTCGACAACGGAGGTACCACGACAGTCTGCGTCGGCACTGACATCATCACGGAAAATACGCCGTGCGTGGCGAACAAGACCTACCTGTCTCTGCTCTTCGGCAAGGGAAACAGGCTGATGCGCTGGAACTACACCACTCAGCAGACACTGGACAAGGCCGATGTGCTGCAGACCTTCGGAAGTCCAAATGCTGTGATTACCGATCTGGTTTTGAGCCGTGACCACCTGAAGACCTATGTGGCATTCTACGAACCGGAGGAGAAAGGCCTGAACGGAAGCGTATATGTAATCAATACAGATACCGGTGAGATTCTGGAGAGACACGAGAACGTGTGCTACAGACCGACAAGAATGATTTACAAAAACAAATAACAGCCAATCTCATGAGAAGAATTGTCATCACCGCAATCATAAGCCTGCTGACTGCAACGTATTCATCCGCACAGACCTCAGAGGCTCTTAAGATCAGTGAATACACTTTGGACAACGGTCTTACGGTCTGGATAAACGAAGACCCCAATCAGACAGCCGTCTATGGCGCAGTAGTCGTCAAGGCAGGAGCCGCAGACTGTCCCGGGACCGGTATCGCCCACTACTTCGAGCACATGATGTTCAAGGGTACGGACAAGATCGGAACCATTGATTATGCAGCGGAGAAGCCATATCTGGACAGCATCTCCGCCATGTACGACAAGCTGGCGGCCACCCAGGACGAGGCAGCAAGAAAGGACATTCAGATGGAAATCAACCGTCTGAGCATAAAGGCTTCGGACTATGCCATTCCCAATGAGTTCAACAATCTGATTTCGGAGATGGGAGGAAGCGGACTGAACGCATTCACCTCCTACGACGAGACAGTCTATCACAACATGTTTCTTCCTGAATATTTCGAGCAGTGGGCGGAACTGAACAGCGAACGCATCATGAATCCTGTATTCCGCCTCTTCCAGAGCGAGCTGGAAACCGTCTATGAAGAGAAGAACATGGGCAATGACGAGCTGGCGGCAGATTTCCGCAACGCTATGCTGAGGAACATCTACAAGGGCACCGGATATACCGAGGAGATTGTAGGAACGACCGAGAATCTCAAGAATCCGCGTCTCGCACAGATGAAGGAATTCTTCGACAAGTACTATGTCGCCTCCAACATGGGACTCATTCTGACAGGAAACATCAGGGCTGACGAGGCAATGCCGGTCATTGAAAAAAGCTTCGGCCGAATCCGGAAGGGCGAACCGATAGTACGCGAGAGACAGATTCCCGAGCCCATCAACGGTGTAGAGAACGTCACCGCTCTCATTGACATGCCAATCGTAAGGCTGAATGCCGTCTGCTTCAATGGTCCGTCCAAGACTGACGGGGATTTTCTTGCTGTCAGCTTCATGACATCGCTTCTGAACAATGATGCCGGCACAGGTTTGCTGGACAAGCTCATGGTTGACCACAAGCTTATGGTCGCCCAGGCAATGCCGGACCTGTCATTCAAGGATGCAGGTTCCATTCTTGTCCTGTACATGCCGAAGCTCCTTTTCCAGAAGGAGAAGAAGGCCACCCAGCTGATTTTCGACGCATTCGATACATTGAAAAGCGGAAACTTTTCCGATGAGTTCTTCGAAAGCTGCAAGATGTCATACAGCAAGATGCTCATTGCTGAGACAGAGGACCTGGCTGAAAGGATGCAGGATATGGCATTCGCATTTTCAGACGGTCTGGACTGGAATGAAATCCTGTCCCGTCCCGAACGTGTTGAAGCTATGACAAGAGAAGACATCATTGCCATTGCCAACAAGTACCTCTGCGATGACTACATCCTCATTCACAAGAAGAAAGGTACGGCAGAGAGCAACAAGCTTCAGAAACCTGATTACAAAAAGGTAGCGCCGAAGAACCGTGAAGCATCTTCCGAATATGCGACCGAACTTCGTGCAAGTGCAGCAGACATCACCGTACGGCCACGCAAAATAGACTATCAGAATGACGCCGAGACAGTTCAGGCAGCACCTCTTGTGAAGGTGTATGCGGTCAGGAACCCGTACAACAACGTATTTGACCTCACACTCCGCTACGGCATCGGTACTACCGCCAAGCCGGATCTGGAACGCGTTGTCGGTTACGTCAATACCCTGGGTACCGGATCGGAATCGTTCGATGACATTCACAGCCGTCTCCAGGCTATGGGCAGCAGTGTGGTCTTCACCGTATCGGAAGATTACTTCGACGTATCCATGTCCGGTTTTGACGAAAATCTGGATGCCACCGTGGCCATCGCCGCAGACCTGATGAAAAACATCAAGGGTGACAAAAAGAAGCTCTCCAGCATGAAGACCGAAGAAAAGACTTCAATCATCATGAGCCGCAGCGACATGAGCACGCTCGACCAGGCCATATACGAGAAGGCTCTGTATGGTGAGAAATCCAGTTTCATCGCTCCTAAGGGCGAGTTCAAGGACGAGGTCCTGCTCGGGCTGTTCCATGACGTGCAGAAGACTGAATGCGATGTACTCTACAGCGGAACACTGACAGCGTCGCAGGTTGCCGGGAGCATCGCCGGACATCTGGACATCAATGCCATAGACATTCCTTCCGAGTCGCCTGTCAGTCTGAGCACAGTTTCATACGACGCTCCGCAGGTGTTCTTCGTGAACAAGAAGAAGGCTTCCCAGAGTCAGATTCGCGGTATCGTCATGTCGGAACCTATCCGCAGTCAGTACGACCGTTATGCCACAAATCTGTATGCCAGCTATTTAGGCGGAGGCATGTCGTCAATCATGTTCCAGGAAATCAGGGAGTTCCGCTCCATGGCCTACTCCACCGGTGCAGGCTTCGGTAAGCCAAGCTTCAAGGATACAGAGAATATCCCCGGCAGGCTGATTACCTACGTCGGCACCCAGAGCGACAAGACAATCGACGCCATGAACATCGTGGATTCACTTGTAATGAACACTCCATTCATGGACCGCAAGTTGGAGTCCACCATGAAGGAGATGCTGAATGAACGTTGCAATCAGTATCCGTATTTCCGCGCAATGCCGTCAACCATCGCCTCAGACCTGCGGAGCGGCTACACGGAAGACCCTGTTGACGATTTCATGAAGCTCATGGAAGATGCCGATACCAGTATGCTCAGAGGCATCTGGGAGAAGTACGTCGCCGGAAGAGATATCATCTGGACCATTGTCGGCAATCAGGACAAGCTCGATATGCAAGGACTGGAGCAGTTCGGCAAGGTCACCATCCTGAAACCGTCCGAAATAATCAAATAAACAATAATATTGCACATTCCTATGAAGAAGATGTTACTGCCCGTTGGCATTCTCGCCGCTGGAGCGCTGCTGATTTCAGCCATCCCGCAGCAGAAAGAGTATGAGTATCCTTTCCAGAATCCGGATCTGACATTTGACGAGAGAGTTGACAATCTGCTTTCTCTCCTGACTCCGGAAGAAAAGGTAGGTCTGATGATGAACGGTTCCGTGTCCGTTGACCGTCTGGACATTCCGGCATACAACTGGTGGAACGAAGCCTGTCACGGCATCTGCTATGATGATGTGACAGTATTCCCGCAGGTGATAGCCCTGGGTGCTACATTCGACGCTCCGCAGCAGTTTGAGATATACACTGCCGTGTCCGACGAAGCCCGCGCCGTGTGGAACACCACCGACCATCATCAGCTTGGCGTGAAGCAGCCGAACGGCAGCATCTGGCATCAGGGACTCTCCTTCTGGTGTCCGAATGTGAACATCTTCCGCGACCCGCGATGGGGACGCGGTCAGGAGACTCCGGGCGAGGACCCGTATCTGAACTCAGTAATGGGAACGCAGACCGTCAAGGGCATGCAGGGCGATGATGACAAATACTACAAGCTGCATTCATGTGCAAAGCACTACGCAGTGCACAGCGGCCCTGAGGCCCAGCGCCACTCCATTGATGTCACCGCAGAAGGCAGAGATCTCTGGGAGACCTATCTTCCGGCCTTCAAGTCACTGGTACAGGATGCGAACGTTCAGGAAGTGATGTGCGCATATCACCGTTACGATGGTGAGCCCTGCTGCGCCAGCAACTATCTGCTTCAGGATATTCTTCGCGAGAAATGGGGTTACAAGGGACTGGTAGTGACCGACTGCGGTGCCATCTCCGACTTCTTCAACAAGAACCAGCACGGCACTCACAGTGACGCTACAACAGCTTCCGTCGATGCCCTGCTCTCAGGTACGGACATCGAGTGCGGTACCAATTTCCGTTCCCTCACGAATGCCATCAGCAGCGGTCTGATATCAGAGGCCGATGTCGATGTGAACCTGCGCCGCGTGCTCCGTTCACGCTTCGAGCTGGGCATGTTCGACCCCGCAGAGAACCTGCCGTGGGCAAATCTCGGCCTCGATGATCTGAGCAGCCCCGAACATACCGCACTGGCAGACAAGGCCGCACACGAGGCCATCGTCCTGCTCAAGAATCAGAACGGCATCCTGCCTCTGAAGAACGAGGGAATCACCATTGCAGTCGTAGGTCCGAACGCCGATGACTCACGCGTCATCCTCGGCAACTACAACGGATACCCTTCCAAGGCCAACAAGCAGACCATTCTCGAAGCAATCCGTCAGGCCGCTCCGAATGCCGACATCATATTTGAGAAGGGCTGTGACCTGAACGAAGCCTACATCACCAAGCACTACGTACCCGAAATCAACGGCGGCAAGGGACTTCATGCGGAATACTACAATACGACAGACTTCTCCGGCAATGTCGTGGTAAAGGCAGACTACAATGACAAGGTCGATCTGAACACCACTTCTCCGGCTCTTGCACACGAGGACTGCGCATGGGAGTACGGTCTGAATCTCACCGGCTTCAGCGCACGCTATTCCGGCAGCTTCACAGCCGACTATACCGGTGACATGTTCTACTCGGTACGCGGAAGCTCCAAATATGCATTCCTCATCAACGGCGACACCATCTCCCAGCAGGCTGGCGGTCGTGGAGGATTCGGCGGCTTCGGAGGAGGTTTCGGAGGATTCGGCGGCAGAGGCGCTGCAACAAAATTCGCTGTAGAGAAGGGCAAGACATACAATATCTCCATTGAGCTTTCACAGCCCGAGGCTAGGTCCGCATCATTCTCATTCGACATCTACAGCCGCGGTCCGGTTGACTTCGCACCTGTCATCGGGAATATTTCCAAGGCCGATGTCATCGTCATGGTAGGCGGTATCTCATCCGACATCGAGGGCGAGGGACACGACCGTACCACGATTGAGCTTCCGGAGATTCAGCAGCAACTGCTTGAGGCACTGGATGCAACCGGCAAGCCTGTCGTCCTCGTCAACGTGTCCGGCAGCGCCATCGGTTTCGGCAATGTCGAGAACAGGTATGACGCACTCGTTCAGGCATGGTACGGCGGTCAGGCATGCGGCAGGGCCGTTGCTGACGTGCTTTTCGGCAAATACAATCCTGCCGGCCGTCTCCCCGTCACCTTCTATGCATCTACAGACCAGTTGCCCGACTACAAGGACTACAGCATGAACGGCAGGACCTATCGCTACTTCCAGGGCAAGCCTCTGTACCCATTCGGCTACGGACTCAGCTACACCACTTTCAGTTACGGCAAGGGCAAGGTTTCAGGCAAGCCTGAGTCGATGAAACTGTCCGTCAAGGTCAGAAACACAGGCTCGATGGACGGTGACGAAGTGGTTCAGGTCTATGTCAAGTCACTTGACAACCCCGATGCCCCGATCAAGTCACTCTGCGGATTCGCCCGCGTGAACATTCCGGCAGGCAAGAGCGCAAAGGTCAGCATCGACCTCAACAAGGAGACTTTCTACTTCTACGACGAGGCTACCGAAGGACTCGCATTCAAGCCAGGCCGTTACCGGATTCTCTACGGCGGCTCATCACTTGATGCCGACCTGGCTGCGATAGACATTACACTCTGAACAACAAATGTGACCGGTCCTTGTATGAAGGTGAACTTCAAACAGGGACCGTCCATCATCTGTACTTTTGAACACATCTGATTTTGGAGTATGGAAACGAACAGGCTTCTTACAGAAATGCTGTCACATGCAGATCCTCAGCAAGTGGCGGGTCTGTCACGTTTTTTCAAAACGGGGCCGGGCCAATATGGAGAAGGAGACAGATTCCTTGGAATAAAAGTGCCGGTGACGCGCGCCATAGTAAAGGAATGCTGGAAGGAAACAGGATTCGATGAACTGGAGGAATGTATCAGGAGCGAGTATCACGAAGTGCGGCTTGCTGCCCTTCTCACGCTGGTACAGATATTCACCCACGCGAAAAAGGACACCGCACTCCAAAGCAGATGCGTTGATTTCTACCTCAGTCACACTGAATGGATAAACAACTGGGACCTTGTGGATCTGAGCTGTTATGAGATTCTGGGACGGTGGCTGCTGGATAAGGACAGGTCTCTGCTGTATGATCTGGCACGTGACGGCAGAACCATTTGGGAGCGACGCATCGGAATCGTATCCACAATCCAGTTCATCCGCCACGGGGAATTGGATGACACCTATGCCATTTCAGAAATCCTGATTGACCGGCAGCCCGTCCATGACCTGCTTCAGAAAGCCGTCGGCTGGCTTCTCCGCGAAACGGGGAAGCACGACACGGACAGACTGCGCAGCTGGCTCGTCACTCACGCCAGACAGATGCCCCGGACGATGCTCCGTTACGCCATTGAGAAATTCCCCGAAGAGGAAAGACAGTCATTTCTGACAAGCTAAGGTAACGGAAGCTTTTTTCCTCTTTTTCCCCCCCCCTCCAGTGTGCGCACACTCCCCCTTCTCAAACGATGCCAGAGGCCGTTTTTCGCAAGGTAGTGTGCGCACACTGGCATATTAGTACCAGAGTGCGCACATTTCGCGCCAACCGATTTCTTATCGCATTGGTAATCTGTTGGTTACACAATCATTTCGAGATGAGTGTGCGCACACTCGGGGATAAGGGCCAGATTCCAATCCGAAAAAAATGCCGGATAAATTTGGAAGTATGAAATAAATCAGTTTATCTTTGCAGTGTATTAGCTATGTAGTACACTAAGACATTACAAAGATATGATTGAAATTAATGGTTTGGGATTCTCCTACAAGGACAACAAGGTTCTGGAGAACATCACGATGACATTGAAGGAAGGCTGCATCTACGGTCTTCTGGGTGAGAACGGCGTTGGCAAGACGACCTTGCTGACACTGCTTTCCGGATTGAAGAGGCCGCAGCAGGGAAGTATTCTGGTGGATGGCCGGAATCCGTCCGACCGTCAGCCGGGACTGCTCGGAAATCAGTTCTACCTGATGGACGAGGTTGCGCCGATGGCAATGAAAGCCGGCGAATATGCCCGCATGTACGGCAGTTTCTGGCCGGATTTCGACATGTCCCGCTTCGAAGGGATAATGCAGCTGCTCGAGATGGAACCGGACAGGAAGATGGACAAGCTCTCATTAGGTCAGCTCAAACGGGTATATATCGCCTTTGCACTGTCCTGCAACGCCAAGTACTATTATCTGGACGAGCCCACCAACGGTCTGGACATTCCCGCCAAGGCACTCTTCCGCAAGGCTCTGAGCAAATATACACGCGAGGATGCCACCGTCGTAATCTCCACCCATCAGGTACGCGACCTGGAGAACATCATCGACCCGATTATCATTCTGGACAAGTGCGATGTTCTCTTGAACGCTTCTGTCGATGAAATCTCCGACAAGCTCTTCTTTGACTACAGCGGCCAGCCGTCAGCCGATGCCCTGTACAGCGAAATGATTCCTGGCATGTCGGTTCAGGTAACGCCCAATCCCACGCACGCCGAGAGCAAGGTCAACATCGAGGCTCTGTTCAATACTGTACATCGTCACAAAGAAGAAATCAAAAAGCTGTTCGGCAAATCGGAAATGTGACTGGAGATCATTAAAAAACAGGTTCAACACACATAAAATATACAACATCAATATGAACGAAATATTCAATTTCAGGAGATTCGGTCTGATGCTGTCGGTGGATTCCAACAGAATTGTCAGAAGATACGGACTGTCATTTCTTCTTATCAGTTTCAGCGAACTCATTGTGTTTGCAGTTGCGAGTATCGTCATGCTTGCGGTAGATGGAACAATGGCATGTCTGGATAATAATATCCGTAGTTTGATTTTTGTGATGTCAGCTTTCGTTCTCACTCTGACCATGCCTCAGAAATGCTACGGAGGCATTACGGATAAAAGCAAAGGTTCCGCTTATCTGGCAATACCGGCATCATCACTCGAGAAATTCATTTCCATGATTCTTTTAATGGTTCTTGTCATGCCCGCACTGTTCACATCAGTATCATGGTGTGTTGACAGTACGTTGAGCCATTTGTTCCCGAAACAATTCACCGATGTCATAACCGACAGTACAGTTACTTTAGGATACCCATGGTCAGACATTACCAAGATATTGGCATTTGGTATGCCATGGTGGCTGTTGGGAGCATTGTGGTTCAGGAAGGGCAAAGGAGCCAAGACACTGTTGTGCCTCCTGATATTCTCCTCAATTGCAGTACTGTTTGGTCCATTTTCACATGTTGGCATAGAAATTGAAAACGGAGTCATCGTAGAGGAAAGCAGAAGTTATGCAGGCGAAATACTGACCGTTGTCATAAATGCGTCATTACTCTTCCTGATATATCTGAGAATAAGAAAAATTCAGCACTGATTGGCACGACTATGGAATTTGACAGCAACAAATCGATATATCTGCAGATTACGGACATGATCTGCGACAGAATACTGGGCGGCGAGCTGAAACCGGGCGACAGAATCGCATCGGTCCGGGAACTTGGCGCCGAATACCAGGTGAATCCGAACACCGTGGTACGGAGCTACGAGAAACTGACAGCCGACGGAATCATATACAACAGACGCGGCATAGGATACTTCATCGCGGACGATGCCCTTGAGAAAGTGCTGAAGCAGCAGCGTCAGGAATTCATCGGGCAGGAGGTTCCGCGCATCAGACGGCGAATGGAGCTGCTTGGACTGAAAATATCAGACATTTTCTGCTGACATCCGGAAACAGTCTGAAGGCGGGCTGCAAGCGGAGAACCGGCATCGTTCAGTTGCCGCATTCATCCCTCATTTGTGTAGTTATTCTTGCATTGCGTTGTCTAATGTATTACTTTTGTCTGATATTATCTTTGCATATAAATATTACAACAGATATGAAATCAATCAAGACTATTCTTGCAGCAGCCGTAATGGCAGTGATGTCAGTAGCGGCAGTGGCGCAGAGCATCGGAACAGACCCGATTGTCAAGGCGATGCGTGAGGAACTGAAGTACAGCATGGACCAGCTTTCACAGAAGCAGGTGCCGGCATACCACATGACGCTGCGAATGAACGACACGTACAGCATCGAGATAAGCAGCAACTTCGGCGTGCCGATGACGAGCGAAGACCGTTCCCGCATCATCACTCCGCAGGTACGCGTGGGCTCACCCGAAATGGACAACTTCAAGTACGAGTGCCAGACTCCGGTTCAGAATCAGTCAGGCGTACAGGTCCCGTTCACCGACAATGCCATCATGGCCGTGCGACAGGGCATCTGGAAGGAGACTATGAGCCGCTATGATGCTGCTGTCAACGCATACAACCAGGCTTTGTCCCAGAAGATGACCAATGCTGACAATGAAGACAAGGCCCCCTGCTTCTCGGACGCTCCTGTTGAGCAGTACTACGAACCGGCATATCCTGAATCGGCATATCAGTTCGACCGCAAATACTGGGAGGACCGCATGGACCGCGTTTCCGCAACATTCAAGGAATGCAAATATCTGGAGCAGGGCCTCGCCACTCTCAGTTACGAAGTGGAGAGAATCTATGTGGTCAACTCGGACGGTACCGCAGTGGTCCAGAACCGCAAGGGCGTGCGTCTGATGCTGAACGGAGTCATACGCGCCACCGACGGCATGAGCTGTCCGCTATACAAGGACTGGTTCGCATATTCATTGGACGATCTGCCTGACGATGAGACACTTATCGCCGAAACACGCGACCTTATCGACCGTATGATGGCATTGCGCGAGGCGCCTATAGCAGAACCCTATGCAGGCCCGGCAATCATGGCCGGAGGTGCCAGCGGCGTGTTCTTCCACGAGATTTTCGGACATCGTCTTGAGGCTCACCGCATGAAGAGCGGCGGCCAGACATTCAAGAAGCAGGTAGGCAATGTGATTCTGCCGGAATGCTTCAACGTATATGACGACCCCACCCTGCAGCGTTACGCAGGCACCGACCTTTACGGCAGTTACAGCTATGATGACGAGGGCGTGAAGGCCCAGCGCGTGAACTGTGTGGAGAACGGTGTGCTGAAGAACTTCCTCGTGGATCGCACCCCTATCGACGGATTCCCCGTGAGCAACGGCCACGGACGCGCCTTCGCAGGATATGATGCAGTGTCCCGTCAGTCCAATCTGGTCATCGAGACCACCAATCCATATACCGAAGAGCAGCTTCGCGACATGCTCGTCAAGGCAGTCAAGGCCGAGGGCAAGGAGTACGGCTACTACTTCCGCACTGCCACCAGCGGTCTGACCTACATGGGCGACGGAGGCTCCATCAACTCATTCGGTGTAGATCCGATTGAGGTATATCGCGTCTTCGTTGACGGCCGTCCTGACGAACTCGTGCGCGGCGTGACGCTCATCGGTACGCCTCTGGCAATGTTCTCAGGCATCGCAGCCGGCGGCCAGACTCCGTACGTTTTCACAGGTCAGTGCGGTGCCGAATCCGGTTGGGTTCCTGTCACGGCAATATCGCCGACCATCTATATTACAAAGGTAGAGACCCAGCGTTCTGAGACCGGCTACCAGCTGCCTCAGGTTCTGGAAAAGCCGGAGCCGCAGGATGTAACCGGCGAGGACAGCGAAGTAATCTTCCGTGCCATGAGCGATGAGATGGAACGTACAATGTCATCTCTGAAGGTGGAAGGTCAGGAACTTCCGTTCTACTCGGATTTCATGGTCAATGCTGTCAAGTCGATGGATGTCACCTCATCTCTCGGAGGAACAGTCAGCAGCGGTTATGTGCCTCTCCAGCTGTCCGGTGCAACGGACATTCATCTCGGCGACAGCATGATTACCAACAGCACTGTCAATGCCCGCATGGGTATGGGTCAGCGCGTGGAGTACGACTGCATCAGACGCGCCCTCTGGTACATCAGCGATGCCATTTACAAATATGCCATCAACATGTACAGTCAGAAGGTCAACACCCTGAAGACCAACCCGAAGCCTGAGAACGAGGCCGAGCTGCCGGAACTGCTTTCATTGCCGGGAGGCGAATTCATATCCCCGACCGCACTGGACAGAAAGATAGACCGTGCTGAAATGGAGGCACTCGCCAACCGTCTGTCGGCCATCTACCTGGACTATCCGGAGCTGTATGACAACGATGTCAGCATCAACATCAACTGCGCAGACATCTACCGTCTGAACTCCGAAGGTCTGAAGATGCGCATGCCATTCGTAAGCGTCGGTCTGAATACAAGGACATCCGTCAGAACCGTAGATGGTTCGGAAATTGTGGAGAGCTACAGCATTCCTTTCGACAACAACGACTACGACGAGGCATCGATTGAAGCCGACCTCAGAGAATTTGCGGAGACGATGATTCTGAAGAGCAAGGCCAAAACGGTCAATGACTTCTACATCGGCCCGATTCTTCTGGAACGTCAGGCTGTGGCCTACTCATTCAACACTATCGTGCAGAACTACGGCAGCGCACAGAACACCTGGGACATGTACTCCCGCATGTACAATTATCAGAATCAGGGCAATGACCGTCTGACCGGCGGACTGATACTCGGCAAGCGTTTCCTGGATCCGAAACTCAGCATCCATCTGCTGTCAGACCTGGAGGAATACAACGGCATCAGGCTGGGTGGAAGCTACGAATATGACTACGAAGGCATCAGGCCTGAGAAAGACTTCGTACTTGTGGAGAAAGGCATTCTGAAGCATCTGATGAGCGGCCGCACCCCCGGTGTAGGTTCTGAAGGCCCGACTGGGCACTCCATGCCGGCATTATATTCCATTACTCCGAACATCAGAATGACCACCATGCACGTGACATGCGACAAGACCGTTCCTCTCAGCAAGATGAAGGGTCAGCTCATCGCAGAAGCCAAGAAGGCCGGTCTGGACCACACATACATGCTGCGCAACATCTCCTACAATTGCTATGTACTGACCAGCATCGATGTCAAGACAGGTGAGGAGACCGTGATTCACGGCAACACCCCGAGCTTCGAGCGCAGGGAACTCATGCACGTCATCTCCGCATCGAAGGAAGAATCCATCCAGAGCTATCCGTTAGGCACAATGGACCTGCCTAACATGATTGCTCCCGAAGGCATGCTGCTGGAGAGCATCGAGATGAATCTGCGCAAGCCGGACCGTGCACAGGAATTCCAGCTGCAGAACCCGGCCCTCCGCTAACAGATGGTTGACATAAGGGAGGTCCGTACAAAGTCTGACAGGAAGCGGTTCTTCCGCTTTCCTGCAGAACTTTACCGCGACAACGGGTATTTTGTACCGGCACTGATTGCAGACGAGACGGACACCTTCAACCCCAAGCGCAACCCTGCATACGAATACGCCGACGCATGGCTGTGGCTTGCCGAACGTAACGGCAGAACGGTCGGCCGCATCGGAGCCATCCTGAACCGCGCCGCAAACGACAAGGAGAATGTCCGCCAGCTCCGTTTCACCCGTTTCGATTTCGTGGATGACCGGGAAGTGTCACAGGCGCTGTTCGACACCGTCATCGCCAAGGCGCGGGCACTCGGCATGAACGAAATCATCGGCCCGCTCGGATTCTCCAATCTGGACCATCAGGGCATGCTCATAGACGGTTTCGACCAGCCGGACATGTACATCACGCTCTACAACCACCCCTATTACATGGCTCACATGGAACGGATGGGACTGAGCCGTAAATGGGACTGGATAGAGCGCAAGATATTCATCGGTAAGGAAGTCCCCGAATCAGTGGCCCGCATGGCCGTCATCTGTCAGGAACGCTACGGCTACCGGATACGCAGATTCAGGTCAATGCGTGAGGTCAGGCCGTTCATACGTCCTGCAATGCAGATTATCAATGCATCCTTCGCGAAACTGCACGGCACTGTTCCGCTTTCAGACAGACAGTTGGACAAATTCAGCAGACTGGTCATGCTCACAGGCTACCCTGAGTACTGTCTGATAGTGACTGACTCAGCCGATGAAGTCGCTGCATTCGGCTTCATGGCCCCTTCCATCAGCGATGCGATACGTCTCGGACACGGACGGATGGGACTGCTCACACTGCTCAGAGTCATCGAAAATCTCCGCGACCATACGCACATTGACATGTATATGATTGCCGTCAGACCGCAGGACCAGCGTAAGGGAATAGAATCACTAATATTGAGCGAGGGAATGAAAGCCGCCGCAGGACACGGCTGTGCAGACCTGCAGACCGGACCCATGCTTGAAGACAACATCAAGGTCCAGAACATCTGGAAACGGTGGGACAATGTCATCCACCGCCGCCGGCGCTGCTGGACTTTCAAAATACCGCAAACAGGCAACGCACAATGAAGGATTTTGTAAGTAATATCAAGGCAGTCCTCATAGATGTGGACGACACCATCCTGGACTTCCGTCTGTGCTCGCAGGCCGACATCAAGCTATGCCTGAACCGTCACGGCATCCCCTACTCCGACCACCTCTTCGAAACCTTCGAACGTCGCAACAGCAAATACTGGCAGGATATCGAAGCCGGCAGACTCACTGTCGAAGAACTGCGGCAGATCCGCTGGAAAAGCATCTTTCAGGAACTCGGCATCGAAGCGGACGGCCATCAGTTCGAGCTCGACTTCATCAGTCACCTGAAGGATTTCGCCATCCCGATGGAAGGCGCAAAGGAACTGATGCAGTACCTGCGTGCCAAGTACAGAGTCTATATTGTCAGCAATGCCACCCACGAACAGCAGCGCCGCCGTCTGGGCGATGCAGGACTGGAGGAATACATCGACGACATGTTCACATCACTTGACATCGGCTTCGTCAAGCCAAGCAGAGAGTACTTCGATGTCTGTTTCTCCAGAATGGACAAGCCATACAGTCCGTCGGAAACCATCATCATCGGCGATTCCCTTACTGCCGACATCCGTGGTGCCATCGACTACGGCATCCACTCCTGCTGGTTCAACCGCGACGGCAAGCCCCAGCCCTCCGACATGCACATCGACTTCACCGTGAGCACGCTGAAGGAAATCATGAGCATCCTGTAATTATGCAGCTGACAACATAGGACTGTCACCAAACGGTCGGTGTGACAGGTTAACTGCTAAGTCACTGGAGGAATTTCGTTCGCAGTGTCTGTTTCTCTGCGGGAGTCAGATCAAGCGCGCGTTCCAGATAGTTGTCTAATGATCCGAAGCGGACATCTATCTCGTCAAGAGTCTCTTCAAAAACTTTTTTGCTGACACCTCTGAGAAGATAGACATAATCGCCCAATTCCTCCTCCAGACCCTGTTCCCTGACAAACGAGAGAAGTTCCTGGATATCTTGCGAATATGGGACGTTGCTCATTACGAAGTCATCCACAATCAGAGACCTGTCAGCACCTAGAGCGGCAAGGACGAACGCTGTGCCCCAGCCGCACCTGTCCTTGCCGTGAGAGCAGTGCCAGAGTGCGGCGCGTCCATCGGGAAGTGCCACAAGACTGTCCAGAAATACAGCGTATTTGTTCTGATTATCCTCATCGAACACTATGACAGAATAGATTTCGCAGAGAGACTGTTGTGCTTCAGGCATTCTAAGCAATTCCAAGGTCAGCTGCAGATTGTTCCTGTTCTTATGGAATGATTCAATGGCAGTACTGCTCTGAGACTGATAGAGTTTCTCCAGTACCGGCAACCAGATATTCTGTGCCCCTTCCACGACTCTGTCAGGAGCACTGCCACGCTCCAACGAAGTGCGGAAGTCCGTCACCATGGCAACTTTGTATTTGTCATGCAATGTGGCCAGAGCATCGTCCGAAGCACCAGCCAGAGCACCGCTGCGGATCAGCACATCGTTCCTGACCTTCCTGTCTCCGATGACATATCCTCCCAACTGCCATGCATTGGACACGCCGGGGAGATCAATGGCCTGCTCTTCATAACTTGGGGTATAACCAACCTCTGCTTCTTTCTTACATGATGCCAGTACCAATACAACTGACAAAACA
>JAKSIW010000017.1 GCA_024398555.1 Bacteroidaceae bacterium
TGCAAAGATAGGGACTAAAATCGGATATGCAAAGAAAAAGCGGAACTTTTTTGATTGGTCGTATGTTTTACTGATATTTCGTCATGCCGTTGGCGGTAGACAAACGTAAGATAGGGAGATGCCGGCGCACTCGTCACCGAACTCCATCGCTAGGAATTCTCCGGTGTAAGAATAGAAAAAAATCCATTAACATATACTATTTGCCAATAGAATTATTACTATATTTGTCGTGTAAAATAAACATACCATGAAATCAGATGAATTTCACAGAATCATTATGATTAACGGATGGACTGTAATCCGTCAATGTGGAAGCCACATTATCTACAAAAAGGGTAATAGGACTTACCCCGTTCCTTATCACAGAGGAGATGAACTCGGAAAAGGATTGGAAAGAAAGATTCGTAAAGAAATGGATTTAAGATAATAAAAATCACCTATTATGAAAGAAATAGAAGCAATAATTGAGAGGGCATCAGACGGTACATACAGCATATATTGCAAAGATGAAATCTTCTCCGGAATGGGAGCGACAATTGATGAGGCAAAAGCCGACATGAACAGGCAAATGACAGTATATAAGGAAACTGCCATTTCAGAAGGATTCAAATACCCTGATTATTTGGATACAGGATTCAATATTAATTATACGGTCGATGCAGGAAGTCTGCTGAAATACTACATCAAAAGCGGAATGTTCACCCTCGCCACAATGTCCAGAATTACCGGCATCAATCAGAAGCAGCTTTGGGCCTATACCAATGGAACCAAGCCCCGCAACGCGCAGGCGCAGAGAATCCGAAACGGTCTCTATTCCCTAAGCAAAGATCTGAATTCGGTATTCATCTGAGAATCGGATTATCTGTGCAGCAATAATTCAGTTTGTCATTCCGATGATGAACCGGCGTATTTGACGGATTGCTCACGGATGAGTTCGTCCAGAGTGCCTTCATCGAAATAGTTTATTTTCATTGAACGCTTTACATTGGCAAGTGTCTGGGCTGCGACTGCACGTGCGGCTTCGCTTCCCTTGCGCAGAACTTCATATACATAAGGAATATTCTGCTCAAGTTCGTGCCGGCGGGTACGTATCGGTTCCAGAGTGTCGTTCAGAACGCAGTTCAGGAAGTTCTTGACCATCATGTCGCCAAGTCCGCCCTTGCGGTATTGCTCCTTGACCTCGTCCAGAGAATTGAACTCGAAGCTGACCTTCTTGCCGATGAATGCCTGACGGAATTTTGCGAAATGTTCGGGACGGCAGAATGCATCGAGATAGGTGAATACCGTATTGCCTTCCACCTTGCCGGGATCGCTTACCTGCAGATGTCCGGGATCCGTGTACATTCCCTTTACCTTGGCCCAAACTTCGTCTGCGCTGTCAGAGAGGTAGATGCAGTTTCCCAATGACTTGCTCATCTTGGCCTTGCCGTCTGTACCTGGCAGGCGCATGCATGCTGCATTATCGGGCAGGAGAATGTTCGGTTCGACGAGTGTGTCGCCATATGTTGAGTTGAATCTGCGTACAATTTCACGTGTCTGCTCAATCATGGGAGACTGATCTTCACCGGCAGGGACTGTGGTGGCATTGAAAGCAGTAATGTCGGCTGCCTGACTGATGGGGTAGGTGAAGAATCCGGTCGGGATGCCACGCTGGTTGTCATCGCTGTCGTTCTCGTCAAAACCCCGCATGGTGATTTCGGCCTTGACTGTCGGATTGCGTTTGAGTCTCTGAATGGTGACAAGGTTCATGTAGAAGAATGTCAGTTCAGTCAGCTCGCTTACCTGAGACTGGATGAACAGAGTGGATTTTTCCGGATCAAGTCCTGCTGACAGGTAGTCCAAGGCCACTTCGATGATGTTCTGACGTACCTTTTCAGGATTATCTGCATTGTCAGTCAGAGCCTGGGCATCTGCTATCATGATGAAAATCCTGTCGAACTCCCCGCTGTTCTGCAGTTCGACTCTGCGACGCAGGGAACCGACGTAATGTCCGATATGAAGACGGCCGGTAGGACGGTCGCCGGTCAGTATGATTTTTGCCATTATGCTTTATGATGTTAAGGATGTGTTGTTGTTTCGGGTGCAAAGGAACGGATTTTATCCCAAAAATCCTTGTCTTTGCTCCTCTATTACCTGATTTCTATTTTGTGGGATTGATTTTTGAATCCTTGAGACCGAGGAAATAGAGAATGCCGTCCAGACCGGTGGTCGATATGGACTGCTTCGCTGTGGCCTTGACCTTCGGCTTGGCGTGGTATGCAATGCCCAGTCCGGCCAGATTCAGCATCGGCAGATCATTGGCACCGTCACCGACGGCTACGGATTGCTCCAGATTGATGTTCTCGAACTGGCATAGCAGACGGAGCAGTTCCGCCTTGCGGCGACCATCGACTATTTCTCCGACGTAGCGTCCGGTCAGTCTGCCATTCTCAATCTCCAGTTCATTTGCGTAGATGTAGTCGAACCCGAACCTGCGCTGCAGAGCCTTTCCGAAATATGTGAAACCGCCGGACAGAATGGCTGTCTTGTAACCCACCCGTTTCAGAACTGTCATGAGCTGCTCCAAACCCTCATTGTACGGCAGGTTGTTTGCAATATCCTCCATGACGGACTCGTCCAGCCCTTTCAGTAATGCAACACGGCGGGTGAAGCTCTCCGTGAAGTCAATCTCACCGCGCATTGCGCTGGCTGTGATGGCGCGAACTTCTTCTCCGACACCGGCGCGTTCAGCCAGTTCGTCTATGACTTCCGTGCCAATCAGCGTGGAGTCCATGTCGAAACATATCAGTCGGCGGCTGCGGCGGTACATGTCATCCTTCTGGAATGAGATGTCAACACCTGATTCGGACATTGTCATCAGTTCGGCCTTGAGAGCGTGACGCTGTTCATCTGTCAGCATTCCGCGAATGGAGAGCTCTATGGAGGACTTGGTGCTGCTTCCGTCATCAATGAGCGGCATGCGTCCGCTCAGACGTTGAATGGCATCGATGTTCAGTCCGTGGCGATATACTATGTTGGTCGCTTCGGCAATATGCTTGGCAGTGATGGTCCGTCCGAGCAGGGTGACGATGTAGCGGTTCTTGCCCTGACGCGATACCCATGCGTTGTAGTCATCGATGGCAATGGGGGTGAAGCGTATCTGCACACCAAGTTCGGATGCCTTGAACAGAAGGTCCTTCATTATGAATCCGGACTTGTCCTTCCTTGTGCGGAACAGTATGCCGAGGGTCAGGGACTGGTGAATATTGGCCTGACCGATGTCAAGGATGAAAGCATCGTATCTGGCCAGAATGTCGGCCAGTGATGTGGTCATTCCCGGCTTGTCATCACCTGATATGTTTATCTGAATTATCTCAATTTCATCGTTTTTCATTACATCATTCATTATTTGAGGCTAAGTTAATATCTTTTGCTCACTAAATAGACGTTTTTCAATTATATTTGCACTCGTATTCGAGACTGACAGATGAATGAGATTCTAATAGTTGTATCCATTATCATATTCCTGTGCGTCTTTCTGAACAGGATATCCAGCAAGTTCGGCATTCCGGTCCTGCTGGCTTTCATGGTTTTGGGTATCATCATCAAGTCAATGAATCCGCGGCCATACGAGTCAATGGAGCTGGAAGTTATGGAGAAAGCCTGTTCTGTGGCACTTATCTTCATCATGTTCTATGGCGGTTTCGGTACGAGGATGGAGTCTGCCAGACCGGTCATTTTTCCGGCAAGTGTCCTCTCGACAGTGGGTGTGGCTATGACTGCTGCCCTGGTGGGACTGTTCTGCCATTTTGTTCTGGCATGGGGATGGGCAGAGAGCTTTGTAATGGGTTCTGTAATTAGTTCTACCGATGCTGCATCGGTATTTGCCATACTGCGTTCGCGCAGACTGGGACTGAAGAACAATATCGCTCCGATGCTTGAGGTGGAAAGCGGTAGCAATGACCCTATGTCCTATATGCTGACTGTGGTTTCGCTGTCATTCCTGAATGGCTCAATGTCCGGAGGAGCTGCTGTGCTGCTGATATTTAAGCAGCTGGTGATTGGCGGAGTGGGCGGATGGCTGCTGGCAAAACTGATGCTTTCAATGATGAATTCTCATCTGAAGCCTGCCGCGACCGGGTTCGATTCGGTGATGATAGTTGCTGTGGCCATATTCTCCTATGCCGTCCCGTCCGCTCTGGGAGGCAATGGCTATCTGAGCGTATATATTGTGGGAATCATGCTTGGCAATTACTCTTCGCTGGTGGACAGAAAAACGCTGGCCAGTTTCTTTGATGGAGTGACAAGCATGATGCAGATATTCATATTCTACATGTTGGGAACGTGTGCATCCGTAGGCAGCATTCATTCGGCAATCCTTCCGGCACTGGCAATATTCATATTCCTGTCATTGGTGGCGCGTCCCGCTTCCGTCTGCTCTGTGCTTTCCCTGTGCAAACCAAGGTACCCGCTCTGGCAGCAGACATTCGTGTCGTTCGTCGGCCTCAGGGGAGCTGCATCCATTGTGTTTGCCATGATGGTGGTGAACAACGGAGTGGAACTCCAGCATGACATTTTCAATATAGTGTTCTGCATAGTACTCATTTCCATCCTGCTCCAGGGATCCCTGATACCTTCTGCAGCGAGGAAACTCAATATCGTTGATGATGAAGCGAATGTGCTCAAGACATTCACGGATTTCAGCGAAGAGGAGGAAATGTCATTCGGTCAGATAGAGATAGATGCTGCCAGTCCATGGAAGAACCACATGGTCAGGGACCTTGACCTGCCGAAGAATCTGCTGCTGGTACTTCTGCTCAGGGGCAATGACCGTATTCTGCCGAAGGGACATACCACTCTGCTTGAAGGCGATGTGGTTATTCTGTGTACGAAGTCCTATTCGCATGTCTCGTCAGACAGCATTTATCAGCATCGTGTGGGTCGTAACAGCAAATGGGCCGGCCACACCATCAAGGAGTATCCGTACAAGACAAATTGCGTTATCGTTCTGATAAACCGTGGCACGGAACGTATCATACCTAACGGTGATACTGTTATTGAGGAGAACGATCTTCTGACGATTTTCGACAGAAACTCCACAATCAGAGATTTTGAAAGACAGTAAGGTCAATGGGAACTGAGAGAATCAGACGCGTCTTCAGAGATGCCACTCCGAGGGCATTGAGGACAATCTGGTGGATTTTCAAGATTACGGCAGGCGTTTCGTTTGCCATGTTCCTGCTCAAATATACGGGCATTCTCACATGGGTCGGCACAGCTGTCAGTCCGGTGTTCAACCTTTTCGGACTGCCGGGAGATGCAGCGCTGGCATATGTGAGCGGGTATTTCATCAATGTCTATTCGTGTGTGGCCGTCGTATCGACGCTTGAACTGTCCGCCCGTGAGCTTACCATAATCGGAACGATGACACTGGCTGCACATTCGATGGTACTGGAATGTGCTGTGCAGCATAAGACAGGTTCACCGGTCGCTTATATAGTTATTCTGCGTACTCTGGCATCTCTGGCTCTGGGCCTGCTTCTGAATCTGATTCTGCCGGGTCGTCCCGATTACTCGGACATATCGGCATTGTCACTTGGTGATGTGCCTTTCTTCATGATCCAGGGCGATTTCGGTGTCCTTTTCATGTCATGGCTGGTCGGACTTGCCAGACTGACCGTCTGGATGGTATGTCTGATTTTCCTGCTGAACATCCTGCAGAGGATACTGTACGAATACGGTGTGATGAAAATAATAGCTAAGGTATTCAGTCCTCTTCTGTGGGTATTCGGCCTTGACCCCAGCACGTCGTTCATGTGGATTGTCGCCAATGTTGCCGGACTTTCGTATGGATCTGCTGCCATGCTGGATGAGATGCAGAGGGGAGGTGTCCGTCCTTTTGACCTGATTCTGCTCAACACTCATATCGGCATAAGCCACAGCAATCTTGAAGATCTGCTTCTGATGTCCGCTCTGGGAGGTGTGTGGTATGTGATGCTGCTGTCACGATGGGCTATGGCAGCAGTCCTTGTGTGGAGCGTCCGATTGCTTAAACCACGCCGTTTGCTTGCTTAATTGCAAAAGTGTAGCTACTTTTGTCTGAATTGCCGTTGTTATGATGACATTCTGACATTAATCAAAATTAGATATACTATGTTTAAAGGTCAACCAAAAGGCCTGTTTGCATTGGCATTGGCCAACACAGGCGAGCGTTTCGGCTACTACACGATGCTGGCTATCTTCACTCTGTACATGAGGGCGAAGTTCGGCTGGAGCGAGGATGAGGCCGGTCATGTTTATGCCCTGTTTCTGGCAGGCGTTTATTTCATGCCTCTTCTGGGCGGTATCCTGGCAGACAGAATAGGATATGGCAAGTGCGTCACCATCGGCGCCATCGTTATGATTCTGGGCTATCTGGGACTTGCAGTACCGATGGCAACCCAGGTGATGGATAAGTTCACACTGTTTACCGGCCTGGTGCTGATTGCTGTCGGAACGGGTCTGTTCAAGGGCAATCTGCAGGTGCTTGTCGGAAATCTGTATGATGATCCGAAGTATTCGGCCAAGCGCGATTCGGCCTTCAGTCTCTTCTATATGGCCATAAACATTGGTGCCATGTTCGCTCCGGCAATGGCAAAGGCTCTGTACAATCCGCACATTGAGAACGCCGGTTTCCATTTCGTTCCTATTGACAATGCGACGGTTGAATTTGCGGAGCAGGCTCCGTCGTATCTCCAGTCACTGGCTGAAGGTTACCGTCTGTGCTTCTATGTAGCCTGCGCTTCACTTGTTCTCTCCATTCTCATTTACTTCTTCTGCCGTCCGTGGTTCAAGCATGCGGATGTCAATGCCAAGCAGGCTGCCAAGACAGATGCCAACTATGTTGAACTTACTCCTAAACAGACCAAGGACCGCATCGTGGCTCTTGTTCTCGTGTTCGCCGTCGTAATTTTCTTCTGGATGGCATTCCATCAGAACGGTTCGGCCCTGACATTCTTTGCTGACAAATACACTCAGCTGAACGGTATCCAGGGTACAACAAGAATATGGTTCAACATCTGGTCGCTCGCTCTCATTGCAGTATCCGTCTATACGCTGTTCGCAATGTTCCAGAGTGATACGAAGAAAGCACGCGCCATTTCGGGAATCGTAACACTGGCTTTATGGGCCGGTGCAATCGCATTGTATATGTCGATGCCTGCATCTTTCAATGCCACAACATCAGACTTCCAGCAGTTCAACCCGTTCTTCGTAGTTGCGCTGACACCTATTTCGGTAGCGGTATTCGGAGCGATGGGCAAGAACGGCAAGGAACCTTCTGCACCGATGAAGATCGGGTTGGGCATGATGCTGGCTGCAGTAGGCTTTGCCGTCATTACGGTGGCTTCAACAGATCTCATCTCTCCGAAGGACCTCGGAGATCAGGCACAGAGCATTCTTGACCCGCACTGGCTCATTGGGACATACTTTACACTGACCGTTGCTGAGCTGCTTCTGAGCCCTATGGGAATCAGCTTTGTCAGCAAGGTCGCTCCTCCCAAGTACAAGGGTCTGATGATGGGTGGCTGGTTTGCTGCAACTGCAATAGGCAATTATCTGAGCCGTATTCCGTCCGCTCTGTGGAAGAAGATTCCACTGATGGCCAACTGGGCAATCCTCATCAGCCTCTGCGTTATTGCAGGTCTCATCATGTTCATCCTTCGCAAGAAACTCGAAGCCGCCACTGAGTGAATCAGGGGACAGGTCGATGATTCAGAACAGATACGGAATCCTTATTTCGTCACCTGATTAAGCGAACGTGGGTAGAAATACCTGCGTTCGTTTATTATTAGTGTGTATTTTTTATTATATGCGGATAGTGAATCACAGACCTGTCCCCTGATTCTTTGATTCTCGAATAATCATTGAAAAAGAGATGCCGGAAATCCTTGCTAACTGGCGGTATGATGCTCCTAGATTATGTACGAGTGAAAGGATTTCGGCTCTTCTGCTTCTGTCCTGTCGCTGGAATTCAGATATTGACTGACATTGGGATAATCTGATGATTTCCGAACGAACTTCGTCGTCGCTGAGCATTTTTGGAATATCGTTTTCAATGATTTCCAGACATGAGGAGGATTCGTCTTCTTTTATCATCATTGACTTGAGTTCCTGAATTGTAATATGTTTAAATACGTCATCAGTGGTACATATATTGTCATGCGACGGCATTATGTATTCGTGCCATGATGACCAGCGGTAATTAATATTTGCAGTGATGCCCGCCTTTATCGGATTACGATGAATATATTGAAGCAATGTCACGAAATATGACCAGTCTGTACATGGCTCGCTTTTGAATCTCTCCTGAAAGAGATGCCCCGTTCTACAATGCCTTCGATTGAAATACATTGCGTAGGAGCTGGCTAAAGATTTGATGATCTCTCCTATAGACGAAGATGATTCGCGTATTAACAGATGAACATGGTTACCCATTAGACAATAGGCATATATTTTGCATCTGTAAAGATATATCTCTCCTGATTCGGAAGCCTTAGTCCTAATTTTCTTCAGACATTCCAGCATGAATTCGTAATCTCCGATTTCTTCAAAGATCTGCTGTCTGTTAACACCTCTGAGGATTACATGGTATATCCCGCTTCCTGATTTTTCACGTGGCTTTCTTGGCATAGATGAAAATTGTAGTCGCCTATAGAAAAACGACAGTTATCAATTGTTTTTGCAAGTTTATATAATCATTTCGAAACTTGCAAGGCGATGATGGGTAATAGTTTACATTCGTTGAAAAAAGGAACGCAAGCTTGACCCTGACTTGCGCTCCATTACAATGAATATAATTGATACAAAATGAGATAGCTGGTCAATCAAATGAATCAGTGACCTGTCCCCTGATTCACTTGATGTTGGGCTGCTCGAGGCCGTAGCCGTTCTTCCGGTCAACACTCTTCAGGCGGATTGCAAGAAGCAGGGCGACGACACCGAATATCGCGAAGATGCACATCGGCAGTGTGTAGTTGTACTGCGTGACCTCGGCACCGTTTACAAGTCTGGTGCCGGATATGCAGTATTTGTCCAGGATGATTCCTATGAGCAATGGCACGAAGCCGAGTCCTATGTTCTGCACCCAGAAAATCAAAGCGTAGGCGGAACCGAGCAGTTTCTGCGGTATTATCTTGGGAACGCTTGGCCACATTGCCGACGGTACAAGCGAGAATGCTACGCCGAGAATAATCATTATCAGGGCGGCGAACCACCAGTAGTTGAGTACCGGCAATGCAAACAGCACGTGAACGAGTATGAGCAGCAGCGAACCTATTATCATAATTGTGGCACCCTTGCCTTTCTTGTCATAGATGCCGCCGAACAGCGGAGTCATAATAAGGTTGCCGAATGGTATGAGGCTGGGGATAAGACCTGCCCAAGTAGTCTCAACACCATATTTGTTCTCCATCAGCGAAGCTGCGTATTTCATAAACGGGAATACGGCTGAATAGAACATCAGGCAGAGCAGGGCGATAAGCCAGAATCCGTGGTTGGTTAATATCAGCTTGAGGTCGCTAATCTTGAAGGTGTCATCGTCATCCTGTGCCTGGATGCTGTGCTGCAATCTGCTATGAATACGGGTGCCGCTAGCATCGAGGGAGTCTTCATCATCCTGTGCCAGTCGTGACATTTCATTGTCGAACTGACGGTCCATCCTGCAGAATACGAGATATGCAAGGAAACCTATACACAGCAGAACGGCGGAGAACAGAAGCGGTGCCGACATTGAGAAATGCTTCACTATCATCGGACAGAATACAAGTGCGGCGGCGGTGCCCAGACGTGCTACTGCTACCTGTACGCCCATTGCCAGTGCCAGCTCGTGTCCGGTGAACCATTTGGCGATGACCTTGCTTACCGTGATTCCGCAGTTCTCCGTACCTACGGCAAATATTGCGTATCCCAGACAGGCTACGAACACCTGTGTGCGCAGTCCGAATACGGTTCCTGCCTCAGCTTCCGGCGATATGTACTGGACTGCATAGTATTTGATGATAGCACCTGCGAGCATAAGTGTGCAGGACAGGACTCCGGTGAAACGCACTCCCATCTTGTCCAGGATAATTCCTCCGAATACCAGCATGAACAGGAACACGTTGAACCAGCAGTATGCCCAGTTGAATGTTCCGAACTCTGCGCTTGTCCAATGCATGTTTTCCTCAAGCATTGTCATCAGCGGTGAAAGGGCATCGGTCAGGAAGTAGCCCCACATCATTGTGAATGATACAATTACAAGCGCAATCCATCTTGCCGTCTTGCTCTCACTTACTCTTTTTTGATTCTGATTTGCCATCTTGACAGGTCTTAAACTTAAATTTCGGCAAAAATAGCAATTTATGTGAATTATGACTAACTTTGTGGCGGCTGTGAAGCTACATTATTTTTAATATACCATATTGTTGTGAATATAGCAGAATTGATGGCTGTGTCGCCGATAGACGGGCGATACCATTCCAAGACGCAGAATCTTGCGGATTATTTTTCAGAGTTTGCACTTATACGCTACAGGGTAAGAGTTGAGATTGAGTATTTCACCGCATTGTGCGAGTACCCGTTGCCTCAGTTGTCGGGCGTTCCGGCCGATGCTCTGGCCAGCCTGCGGTCCGTGTGGCAGTCTTTTTCTGTTGAGGATGCTGCACGCATCAAGGAAATCGAGATGGTGACCAACCACGATGTGAAGGCGGTGGAGTATTTCATAAAGGAAAAATTTGACCGGATTCCGGAGCTTGTGCCCTATAAGGAGTTTATCCATTTCGGCCTGACTTCTCAGGACATAAACAATACGTCAGTGCCTCTCATGATCAGGGAGGCGCTGGAGAATGTGTATTATCCGGCGATTGGGCAGCTGATTGACAAGTTGAACGAATATGCGGAATGCTGGGCTGACGTGCCGATGCTTGCCCGTACTCATGGGCAGCCTGCCTCCCCGACGCGCCTGGGTAAGGAGATACGTGTCTTTGCCTACCGTATGGAACGTCAGCTGGAACAGCTCAAGGCCGTCCCGATGTCCGCCAAGTTCGGCGGTGCCACCGGAAATTTCAACGCACATCATGTGGCATTCCCGGAAATAGACTGGAAGTCATTCGGGGCAAAGTTCCTGCGTGAAAAACTGGGCCTCGTCCGTGAAGAATATACGACACAGATTTCCAATTATGACAATCTGGCTGCACTGTTCGATGCAATGAAGCGTCTGAATACCATACAGATTGATATGAACCGTGATTTCTGGCAGTACATCTCGATGGAGTATTTCCGTCAGCAGGTCAAGGCCGGTGAGGTCGGTTCCAGCGCAATGCCTCATAAGGTCAATCCTATCGATTTCGAGAATGCGGAAGGTAATCTCGGGATGGCCAGTGCCGTGCTGGAGCATCTGTCCCGCAAACTGCCTGTATCACGTCTGCAGCGTGACCTGACAGACTCGACCGTCATCCGTAATGTAGGAGTGCCGTTCGGCCATCAGATGATAGCTGTTGCCAGTTCATTGAAGGGACTTGGCAAGCTCATCATAAATAAGGAAAAGATTGCAGCCGATCTGAATGACAGTTGGAACGTGGTTGCCGAGGCTATTCAGACCATTCTTCGCCGTGAGGGTTATCCCAATCCGTACGAAGCACTGAAACAGCTTACCAGAACCGGCAAGCACATGGACAAGTCGGTCATCAGGGAGTTTATCTCCGGCCTTCAGGTGAGTGATTCCGTGAAGGAGGAACTGATGGCTATCGAACCTTGCAATTATTTTGGAGTATAAACATAAAGGCCGTGAGGCAGATTAATTCATTAATATCAACTTGAATGGAAAACAGAAGAAACTATTACGACAGGAGTCGTAGCGAGGAAAGCGACAACAGGTACAATCGCTTTGATGGAAATGACGGACAGGGTAATGAGTCCGGTGATCACGGCATGCAGCGCCGTCGTTTTGTAAGAACCGAATCGGGGAGTCATCACTATTCCAAGGTGGAGCGCGGCCCGCGTCAGTATGCCCAGGGACAGAATTTCGGACGTCCCAGGCCATATCGCCCGGCAGATGAACGTGGCTATAATGGCGTAAACGAGTCTGATGAACACAGATACGGCTACGGCCAGCGCAACGATGGTTACGGCCAGCGCAACCGTGGTTACTATCGTGAGAATGACGGGTACAGAAGAAACGGTCAGGAACAGAATCAGCAGCCGCGTTTCTACAGGGAGCGCGTGCAGGGTACAGATGGTGAACAGCGTGATAACGGTTATCAGCGTGATAACGGTTATCAGCCAAGACCTTATAATAATGGACCGCAGCGTCCTTTCAGCCCCCGTCAGAACGGCGGATACGGACAGCCGAGAAGGAAGCCTGCCGTACAGAAGGGCAAACGGATAGAATATCACGAGGGAGTACATGATCCCGATGAGGAGATTCGTATCAACAAGTTCCTGGCCAATGCCGGTGTATGCTCCAGACGTGAGGCGGATGACTTCATCAAGGCGGGAGTAGTCCGGGTGAACGGAGAAGTTGTTACGGAACTGGGAACCAAGGTGAAACGCGGCGATAATGTCGTGTTCCACGATCAGCTGGTGAGCATTGAGCGCAAGATATACATCCTTCTCAACAAGCCGAAGGATTGTGTCACCACAGTTGACGACCCTCAGGAGCGCAAGACAGTTATGGACTATGTGAAGGGTGCCTGCCAGGAGCGTATCTATCCTGTAGGACGACTGGACCGCAATACAACCGGTGTCCTGCTGCTCACGAATGACGGAGAACTGGCCTCAAAGCTGACTCATCCCAAGTTCATGAAGAAGAAGATCTATCATGCACGTCTGGACCGCAATGTGTCCGGTGCGGATATGGAGAAGCTGCTTGCAGGAGTTGACATAGGTGACGGCGATCTGGTGAGAGCCGATGAGGTGGACTACGTCAATGAGGACAAGAGTCAGGTGGGTATTGAGATCCATTCGGGACGTAACCGCGTGGTGCGTCGTATGTTCGATGCACTCGGCTATAAGGTGGTCAGACTGGACCGTGTCCAGTTCGCAGGACTGACCAAGAAGAAACTGCGTCGCGGTGACTGGCGTTTCCTTACCGAGAAGGAGGTTAATATGCTTCGCATGGGAGCTTACGAATGATTTAATTTTGCAACTATGAAGAGAACAAAGGTTATAGATCTTCTGGCACGCAGGGATTTCGGTGCCGATGTACTGGTGAAAGGCTGGGTGAGGACCCGTCGTGGCAGCAAGGCGGTAAGTTTTATCGCTCTCAACGATGGCTCCACGATCAAAAACGTGCAGATTGTTGCGGATTCGGACAGATTTGATGAGGAACTGATGAAGCAGATCACCACAGGAGCCTGCATCAGCGTGAACGGTAAGATTGTGGAGAGCATAGGTTCCGGTCAGGCAGTGGAAGTCCATGCAGACAACATCGAACTGCTGGGAGCATGTCCTGCCGATTATCCGATGCAGAAGAAGGGACAGTCCTTCGAGTATATGCGTCAGTATGCCCACATGCGTCTGCGTACCAATACGTTCGGTGCGGTGATGCGTATCCGTCATAACATGGCTATCGCCATTCACAAGTTCTTCCATGAGCGTGGTTTCTTCTATTTCAACACACCTCTCATTACAGCTTCCGACTGCGAGGGTGCAGGGCAGATGTTCCAGGTGACCACACTTGACCTGAACCGCATTGCCAAGAGCGGAAAGGTTGATTATGATGACGATTTCTTCGGCAAGCCTGCAAGTCTTACGGTGTCAGGCCAGCTTGAGGGCGAACTGGGTGCTACGGCACTTGGCGCCATATATACATTCGGTCCGACATTCCGCGCCGAGAATTCCAACACTCCGCGACATCTGTCGGAGTTCTGGATGATAGAGCCTGAAATCAGTTTCATGGATCTGGATGAGCTGATGGAACTTGAGGAGGATTTCATCAAATATTGCGTACGCTGGGCTTTGGAAAACTGCGCAGACGATCTGGAGTTCCTTAACAACATGATTGACAAGGGACTTGTCGAGCGTCTGAAGAGCGTTGTGGATACGGAGTTCGTACATCTGCCGTACACAAAGGGCATCGAGATTCTGCAACAGGCCATCAGGGACGGCCATAAGTTCGAATTCCCGTGCGAGTGGGGCGATGACCTGGCTTCAGAACACGAGCGCTTCCTCGTGGAGGAGTATTTCAGGAAGCCTGTCATCATGACTAACTATCCTAAGGCCATCAAGGCGTTCTACATGAAGATAGACGCGGAGAAACCGGTATGCAACGGCAAGGTCATGGAGGAGACCGTTCAGGGTACAGACGTGCTGTTCCCGCAGATAGGCGAGATTATCGGCGGTTCCGTCCGTGAGGAGAATTACGACAAGCTTATGGGCGAAATAAAGAGCCGTAACATCCCGATGAAGGATATGTGGTGGTATCTTGACACCCGCAAGTTCGGATCATGCCCTCATGCAGGATTCGGACTCGGATTCGAACGCCTGATTCTGTTCGTCACCGGCATGCAGAACATCCGTGATGTCATCCCGTTCCCAAGAACTCCGCGTACAGCAGAATTCTAAGGAAGTATTCGCTATGACTGTCCATTTCCAGATTGAGTATTTCACGCATTGGGGACAGGAACTGGTCCTGTGCCTCAGTATGCCTGACGGTAGCTGCACAGACCTGAATATGGAGTGCGACGGCAGATGTACCTGGTTCGTCAACTGCTCTTTCACGGATAAGCAGGTCGGGACCGGTGGAATTACATATCGGTATGTGGTACGCAGCAATGGTATCGTTGAGCGCGAGGAATCCGGTTCTCCGCATACCATTCCCGCATCGAAAGCCCGGAATCTTGTTCTGGCTGACAGGTGGAAGGATGCGGGGGTCAGTGAACTGGACAGCCGTACGGTAGTCATCCCCCATGTACGTATATGTGACGGAGCACAGTGGAGGGGAGCAGGAATGGCGATTCCCGTATTCTCGCTCCGCAGCAGTGAGGATTTCGGTATCGGCGAGTTTGCCGACCTTAAGCCGGTTGCTGACTGGGCCGCGTCCTGCGGAATGAGCATAGTCCAGACCCTGCCGGTCAATGATACCATTCTGACAAGGACCTGGCGGGATTCATATCCGTACAGCGCAAATTCGTCATTTGCGCTAAATCCGATGTATCTCAGACTTCAGGATGTCGGAACACTAAGCGACAGGAAGTTTCTGGCCCGTATGGAGAAGGTCAGAAAAGAGCTGAACAGCCTTCCTGAGATTGATTTCGAGAAAGTCCTGAAAGCGAAGGACGAGTACATCGACCGTCTGTTCGAGGAATTTTCTGACAGCTGCTTCGCATCGGCCGGATACAGGCGATTCTTCAGGGAAAACAGGAAATGGCTGGAACCTTACGCCGTGTACTGTATGCTCAGGGACAGAAACGGTACCATGAACTTCAACCTCTGGCCCGAGGCTGAGAGGCATTATTCGCCGGAGCTTCTGAAAAAGTATGGCTCGCCCGACTCTGAATGCCATCGCCTGATACTGCGGCATTGCTTCGTACAGTATCACCTTCACGTACAGTTCCAGAAAATCAGAAAGTACATGAATGAAAGGGGCATCCTTCTGAAGGGTGACATCCCTATCGGAGTGAACAGATACAGCAGCGACGCATGGATATATCCGGAACTGTTCAACATGGACTGTCAGGCAGGTGCCCCGCCTGATGACTTTGCCATTGACGGCCAGCGCTGGGGAATGCCGACGTATAACTGGGAGGCCATGAAAGATAATTCCTATCAGTGGCTTGTTGAGAGGTTCCGTAAGATGGCTGACTACTTCAATGCCTATCGTATTGACCATCTGCTGGGCTTCTTCAGAATATGGGAGATTCCACTGAGATACGGCAGCGGTCTTATGGGAAGGTTCAATCCGGCTCTCACTCTGACGGAGGAGGAAATCCACGCCAAGGGATTCTCGCAGGACCCGCGTATTTTCTCTGAGGCCTCGTACGGCACTTCCGAAACCGAGGTGCTGTTCCTGGAGGACACTCACAGACCAGGTACATGGCATCCCAGAATCAACGCATTTGACACGACAGTGTTCCAACTGCTCTCACCTGCAGATCAGGATGCATTCCGACGCATACACGATGACTTCTATTATTGCAGGAACAATGAATTCTGGTCAGGCAGTGCTATGGACAAGCTCCCTGTCCTGATTGGTGCCACCGATATGATTGTCTGCGGTGAGGATCTGGGAATGATACCTGACTGCGTTCCTTATGTTATGGAACGTCTGCGCATTATGTCCCTTGAGGTTCAGCGTATGCCCAAGAGCATTCATGCCAATGTTTCCGATCCGGCCTCATATCCGTACATGTCAGTCTGTACTACTTCCACCCACGACATGAGTGTCCTGCGCAGTTGGATACTTGATGAAATGCCTGACAATCCTGTGATAAGTGACCGCAGCGCCGGTCCGGAGCAGTGCGCGGAAATAATTGCCTCACATCTTGGGAGCTCATCATTGTTTGCGATTTTCCCATTGCAGGACTGGCTCGCTGTTGACGGTAATCTGCGTGCTGCCGATCCGGAACGTGAACGCATCAACGTTCCGGCCAATCCGGACAACTACTGGCGGTATCGCATGCACATCAGTCTGGAACAGCTCCTGAAGGAAGATGGTCTGACGCTCAGACTCAGGAATCTCATATCAGATTCAGGCCGTCTGGGCTCTGCCCGTTTATGAAGACTGAACGTGCAGGGTGATCACTTGAAGATCATCGGCGCGAAACGGTAGAGCGAACGGCGCCATGTCAGCCATTCGTGGTCGGTTCCTTCGGACTGGTAGAAGACGTGCTTCACACCTTTGCTCACAAGAATGTCATGGAAGTTCCTGACCGTAGCGTACATCTGCGGCGATTCCTTTGTGCCGGTGCTGATGAACAGGAACTTGAAATCCCTGTTCAGCGATTCATCGTATAGGTCAGCCGTGGTGCCCGGGCCTTTGCCCGAACCGCTGAATCCTCCCAGCCACGCGAACTTGTCGCGGTTGTTCATGGCGATGGTCCAGCTCTGGAAACCGCCGAGTGAAAGACCGCAGATGGCGCGGCTCTCACGGTCGGTCAGAGTGCGGTACTTGCTGTCAATCATTGGGATGAGCTCTTCCATCACTACTTTCTCGTATGCTGTGAAGTCGAACATGTTTCTGCTGTCAATACCTGGAATTGCAGCCACACCGTGGTCCATCACTACAATCATCGGAACTGCAGCACCTTCTTCTATAAGGTTGTCCATGATGTTTGCCACCTTACCCTGAGACGGCCATCCGGTCTCATCCTCACCTGCACCATGCAGCAGATACAGGACAGGATAACGTTTTGTGCCGCTGTCGTACCCGGCCGGAACATACACATTGCAGACTCTCTCCTGACCTGTCAGTGCTGACGTGTATTTCTGATTGATGACCTGACCGTGCGGAATGTCTTTCTCCTTATAGAATCCCACGCAAAGTTCCGGCACCTCGATGCCGCTCTGCCAGATACCGCTTCCGAAGAACTGCCGTGTACTGGGGTCCGGCGTCTTTTTGCCGTCAATGACCAATGCGTAGAAATGAAAGCCCGGAGTCTGTGGAGCTGCGGTAGTGTATTCCCAAAGTCCGTCTGCATTTTTCGCCATTGCATGCCGTCCGCCCAGATCGACTGCCACACTCTGCGCCTGCGGTGCATCAACCTTGAAGGTCACAGTCCTGTCAGGGTTTATCTGAGGGTACTGTCTGCCAGGAAGATTATACTCGGATGGTTCCTGCGCAAAAGCAAATGCGCCACACAAACATGCGATTGCCGTAATTACGACTTTTGTTCCATTTCTTTTCATAATAAGATGTTCAATTAAAATCAGGACTTGGACCGGTCCGTCGGAGACTACATAACCAGCTCTCAGACATGACAGACGCTCCCTGTTCCAAATGTAGCATAACTTTCCATCATGACAAAAATATAATGCCGGTTTCTTTGCCGGCTGCACTCTCCGCATGTCCGTTGCCTGGTTTGGCCCCTTCTGCCAAGCTGAAAAAATATTAAAACTTTTTTGGCTGATTGACAGTAAAATACTAATTTTGCAAGCCGATTATTATCAATCTTTGAGATAAAAGATTAATAGACAACGAGTTAAGCCCCCGAGTAAGGGATCTGCGGCATAGCGTAGCTGCTGATAACGAGCGTTTGAGGGAGTCTCCGGTCCGTTGTGAAACGGGAGGTTTCGTTAATGAAGGGAAAAATTTTTAATGATTTAAAGAATGGATACTTTAAGTTACAAGACCATTTCAGCCAACAAGGCTACCGTTCAGAAGGAGTGGGTTGTAGTGGATGCTACAGACCAGGTTCTGGGACGTTTCGCAGTTAAGGTGGCTAAGCTGCTCCGCGGCAAATACAAACCGAGTTTCACTCCGAATGTGGACTGCGGTGACAATGTTATCATCATCAATGCCGACAAGGTTGTCCTGACCGGCAGGAAGTGGACTGACAGAATCTATCTCCGTTACACCGGTTATCCCGGCGGCCAGCGTGAGATGACACCGGCCCAGCTGATGAAGAAGCCTAACGGCGCTGAGAGATTAATGAAGAAGGTCGTCCGCGGTATGCTGCCCAAGACGAAGCTTGGTGACAAGCTGATCGACAATCTGTTCGTCTATGCAGGTGCAGAGCACCCGCATCAGGCCCAGACTCCGAAAGCCATCGATATCAATTCACTTATTTAACTGAAAGAGAATGGAAATGATCAATGCATTAGGCCGTCGCAAACGCGCCGTCGCACGTGTTTTCGTTACTGAAGGTACAGGTAAGATTACAATCAACAAGAGAGATCTGAGTGTATACTTCCCGTCTCCTATGCTTCAGTATGTCGTTCTCCAGCCTCTGAAGAAACTGGATGTTGCTGAGAAGTACGATATCAAGGTCAATCTGGATGGCGGTGGCTACAACGGTCAGGCAAACGCCCTGCGTCTCGCTATTGCCCGCGCTCTTGTCAAGATCAACCCTGAGGACAAGAAGGCTCTCCGCAGCGAGGGCTTCCTCACCCGTGATGCACGTTCTGTTGAGCGTAAGAAGCCGGGTCAGCCAAAGGCACGTCGCAGATTCCAGTTCAGCAAGCGTTAATCGGCTTCTGGAATATATTCGGGATTTGTTTCCCGGGTTATCGAGTTTAGTATCCAAACTGCCTGGATCCGTTTTGTGACGGCTACCAGGCAGCTGGTTGTAAAATTGAAAGGAAAGTAAACTAATTATTAAAACTATGTCAAGAACTAATTTTGAACAGCTTCTGCAGGCAGGTTGCCACTTCGGTCACCTGCGCCGTAAATGGAATCCTGCAATGGCTCCGTACATCTTCATGGAGCGCAACGGCATCCACATCATTGATCTTCATCAGACTGTAACAGCTATCGACGAGGCAGCTGAGGTTCTGAAGAAAATGGCCCGCGACGGCAAGAAGATTCTCTTCGTCGGTACCAAGAAGCAGATCAAGGATGTTGTTGAGGATAAGGTCAAGGCTGTAGGTATGCCTTACGTTATCGAGCGCTGGCCGGGTGGTATGCTTACCAATTTCCCGACAATCCGCAAGGCCGTCAAGAAGATGGCTACCATCGACAAGCTGACAAATGACGGAACATACGCAAACCTCTCCAAGCGTGAGACTCTTCAGATCGCACGTCAGAGAGCCAAGCTTGAGAAGAACCTCGGTTCAATCGCTGACCTGTCACGTCTTCCGGCAGCCCTGTTCGTAATCGATGTTCTCAAGGAGAATATCGCCGTACGCGAGGCTAACCGTCTGGGTATTCCTGTATTCGGTATCGTTGATACCAATTCGGATCCAAGTGAGATTGACTATGTCATTCCGGCCAATGATGATGCTACAAAGTCTGTTGAGGCTATCCTTGACGCATGCTGTGCGGCTATAGCAGAGGGCCTGGAGGAGCGCAAGGCCGAGAAGGTTGACGAGGCTGCTGCAGAGGAGCAGGAGGATAAACCTGAGCGTCCGCGTCGCGAGCGCATCCGCAAGGTGCAGAAGCAGGCCGAGAACATCGAGGAGGCTCCGGCAGAGAAGGCTGAGGCTTCGGAGGAGGAGGCTTAATCACTAACAGATAAAACTATTACAAGAAATGGCTATTACCGTTACTGATATTAACAAACTGCGCACCAAGACCGGTGCCGGTATGGTAGATTGCAAGAAGGCTCTCACTGAGGCTGAGGGCGATTTTGAGAAGGCAGTTGAGATTATCCGCAAGAAGGGTCTGGCAGTCGCTGCAAAGCGTTCTGACCGTGAGGCTTCCGAGGGTTGCGTTCTCGTCAAGGTTGACGGCAATTTCGGCGCTATCATCGCTCTCAAGTGCGAGACTGACTTCGTTGCCAACAACGCTGACTTCGTGAAGCTGACACGCGATATTCTGGATGCTGCTGTCGCTGCACGCTGCAAGAGTCTGGACGAGGTCAAGGCTCTCAAGTTCGGTGACACCACTGTAGAGAAGGCTGTTGTCGAGCGCACAGGTATTGTGGGCGAGAAGATGGAACTCGACGGCTACAACTGGATTGAGGCTCCTGAAATTGCTTCCTATAACCATCAGGGCAAGAACTTCCTCTGCGTGCTCGTAGCATTCAACAAGGAGGTTGCTGATAAGGATTATGTTCACGAGATTGCACTTCAGGTTGCAGCTCAGAACCCTGTTGCCGTATGTCCGGAGCAGGTTCCTGCAGATGTCGTCGCACGTGAGAAGGAAATTGCCGCTGACAAGGCACGTCAGGAGGGCAAGCCTGAAAACATGATCGAGCGCATTGCCGAGGGCCGTATGAAGAAGTTCTACGATGAGTCATGTCTTCTGAATCAGAAGTACATCTGCAATGACAAGCAGACTATCACAGAATATCTGAAGGCTCTTGATAAGGACCTTACCGTTACCTCATTCCGCCGCTTCACACTGAAGGCTGAATAAAGGGGACAGGTGCCTGTAATAAACCGAAGCGTCCGTGACTTCCATAGTCCGGACGCTTTTTTTGTGGTCAAATGGGTATGAAGCCATATATTTTATGTATGTTTGTCAGTATAACAATTGAATTAACTGAAACTGATATGAAAAAGATTTGTGTATTGGCAGTTCTGATGATGGCTGCAACTGTTTCTTTCGCTCAGACGAAGAAGGTATCCGTATTGGGAGATTCCTATTCTACCTATCAGGGCATAATTCCTGAGGGGTACAGCACTTTCTATCCTGACGCTCACAATGATGTGAAGGAGGTGGAGCAGACCTGGTGGAGTCTGTATATCAAAGCTATGGGTTATCAGCTGGAGAAGAATGACTCATGGGGTGGTACCACTATCTGCGGTACCGGCTATATGAGGATGGATTCATCGGCTTCATCGTTCATTGCCCGTATGGACCGTCTCGGTAATCCGGATATCATTTTCGTGTTCGGTGGTACCAATGATGCCTGGGCGAATTCTCCTGTAGGCGAATATAAGTATTCCGACTGGACGAAGGAGGACTGCAAGGCTTTCCGTCCGGCTCTGGCATGTCTTCTGGACGGACTGCAGAAGCAGTATCCGAATGCAAAGATATATTCCATCCTTAACTCTGAACTGAGGGAGGAAATCAATGAGTCGATGCGCACTGTATGCGAGCATTACGGCGTCCAGCTGATAGAGCTGCATGATATTGAAAAGCAGAACGGCCATCCTTCTGTAAAGGGAATGGAGGCTATCAGCCAGCAGCTTCAGGAGGCAATCAAGGATTGACGGATTATGAAGAGGGTAATAGCATCGGCTGAGGCTCCGGCCGCAATAGGACCATATTCCCAGGCAGTGGAACTGAACGGTACGCTGTTCGTATCGGGACAGCTTCCGGTGAATCCGAAGGATGGCATGATGCCGGAGGGAATCGAAGCTCAGACACGTCAGTCTCTGGATAATGTCTTCGCGATTCTCCGCGAGGCCGGACTCGGCGCAGACGATGTGGCCAAGACCTGCGTACTGTTGGCAGACATCAGGGATTTCGGTGCGATGAATGCGGTTTATGCCGAGTATTTCAAAGGAGACAAACCGGCTCGCGTATGCTATCAGGTGGCTGCGTTGCCCAAGGGAGCTCTTGTCGAGATTGATGCAATTGCCGGCAAATGATACTGATCGAAAATTGAAGACATTAGGATTATGAAGAGATTGTTCGTGGCAATGGTATGTCTGCTGGCAGTAGTTGCCGGCAATGCCGCAAAGAAAAGTCCGGTCCTGACAATTGAGGGCGGACAGGTGCAGGGTGTATCAACCGATATCAAGGGCGTGACTGTGTTTCGGGGAATTCCGTTCGCAGCACCTCCAATCGGACAGAACCGCTGGAAGGCTCCGCAGCCGGTCATCCCATGGGAGGGCGTCAAGGTGTGCGACACCTTCGGACATCCGCCTTTCCAAGGTGCCCACTATCCTGGCGGCTACACTACTGAGTGGGGTTACGGCGACGAGTCTGCATACAGTGAGGATTGTCTTTATCTGAATGTCTGGACTAAGAAGCCCGGTCAGACCGATGCCAAACTGCCGGTTGCAATCTGGATTTTCGGCGGCGGAATGCGTGAGGGCTGGGGCTCCGAGCCCGAGTTCGACGGCCAGGAATGGGCGGCCAAGGATGTTGTTCTGGTATCGTTCAACTACCGTGTCGGTCCTTTCGGCTTCTTTGCACATCCGGAACTGTCCAAGGAGGATCCTGAGCATGCTACAGGCAACTGGGGTACTCTGGACCAGATTGAGGCAATGAAGTGGGTGCAGAAGAATATCGAACAGTTCGGTGGTGATCCTGACAACGTGATGATTTTCGGTCAGAGCGCCGGTTCCAGAAGCGTGAAGTTCCTGTGTGCATCTCCTCTGACCAAAGGCCTGTTCAACAAGGCTGTCATCATGAGCGGAAGCGGACTTGTAAAACCGCGTCCTCAGTCAGCTGCCGCACCTGCCGCACAGGGGCGTCCGATGGGCTTCGCCATGCCGCAGCAGTCAATGACTACCCTTGCAGAGGCTGAACAGTCCACGAAGGAGGTGATGGACTGGGCGAATCTGAAGACTCTCGCCCAGATGAGAAATGCCGGTACTGAGACTATCTATGCCCTTGGTACTCTCTATACCAATGTGACCGGCAAGCGCAGTGTGCTGACCGCATCTCCGATATCTCCGTACATCGACGGATATGTTCTGGAGGAGTCGTTCGATGACGCATGCATCAACAACAATCTTGCACATGTGCCATACCTGATCGGCTATACTTTGAATGATGCAGGAAATATGGGTTCCCAGATTGTGGATTTCTGCCTGAACCGTGAGGAGATGGGTGACAAGGCTTTCGCCTATCAGTTCGCCCGTCCTCTGCCGGATGACGGTAATCATCCCGAGGTGACACAGCGTCTGCGCGGTGCATTCCATTCATCAGACCTCTGGTTCGTGTTCAAGTCGCTCAAGCACTGCTGGCGTCCCTGGACCAAGGGTGATTGGGACCTGTCTGAGAAGATGCTTACCGCATGGTCCAATTTCGCAAAATATGGTGACCCGAATGGTGCCGAAGGCGGCGAATGGAAGCCTCTTACCGAGGACAACCAGCAGTTCATGATCTTCAAGCTTGACGGGAACGATGCTGAAAACTCCAGCCTCGGCAATCCTCTGAAACGCTGACCGGTGCATTGTACCATTTGACATGAAAGTGTTGTTTATCGGCGGTACGGGCACAATTAGCAGTGCAATTACCAGGCAACTTGCTCAGAAGCCTGACTGCGAACTGTATCTGCTGAACCGCGGCACATATTCTGGCTCATCCGGAACTGCAGGTGGAGGATCCTGAGTTTGACACTTGGTGCGACAGCGTGATTGCCGCGCTTGAAGAT
>JAKSIW010000018.1 GCA_024398555.1 Bacteroidaceae bacterium
GAGCGCTTGCTTGACAGGCAAGAGGTCGGCGGTTCAAATCCGCCACGGATCACCAGCCGCAAATGCGCACCAAATCAGCATCTTACAGAAGCAATCACAGTCTGTAAGATGCTTTTTTAATAAGCATTCCTATTTATGGGCTGCATTCCGTTCCTGAACCCGGAAAAGTCCGCCCAGTTTGAGCAGACCCTTTTCGGGACCGTAGCACACCAACTCGTCCCCTTCATTGAGGATGGTGTCTGACAACATGTCGTTTTCGGGAATCTTGTCCGTTGTGGAAATTCCGATATCATTCACAGTTATGGATACGACGGATTTACTGATGAAAAGACTGTTCTTGATGCCGAGGATGACGTTGCTCACGTCAAGTGGGGCAGCAACTGGCGTATTCCAACCTATGCCGAGTGGGACGAACTTCTCAACGAAGATAACTGCACCTGGGAGTGGACAACATTGAACGGTGTCGAAGGCTACAAAGTGACAAGCAAGAAATCTGGTTATGAAGACAACTCAATATTTCTTCCGAGGACTGGGTATCATATGTACAGTGGTAGTTTTTTCGATTCGGACGGTCACTACTGGTCTTCGTCGCTCGATGAGGATTTCCACCCGCACTTCGCTCAGTGTGTGTATTTCAAATCGGACTTTCACTATAGGTGTGGCGATTTTCGCTACTATGGACTATCCGTTCGGCCCGTGTACCAGTAATTCTTCCCAATCTTCCGTTATTCTACGGTAATTTCCATATAATCATAGCCACACTATTGCAGGTGTGGCTTTTTTATGCTAACATGGCAAAAGACAACATTTTGATTGAAAGATTTTGGAAAACAATAAAGTATAAGTAATTTTACATTCTGCCAGAGGATACGGAGGTAACTGTTCGAAAAACCAGATGTAATATGATATTTCTATGAACTTTTTAATGGACTGTTGAAAACTATGAAGAAGTATTTTTTCTATCTTGCTCTTGCTGTATGTGCGGCAATGACTGTTTCCTGCAAGAACAAGAACGCAAAGAATGTGGAAAATGAAAAATCGGCGAAGGAAGTCGTAGAGGTCACAAAGACAATCCTTGCGGATGACGTGTTGTCAGCAATAGACGGTTTTGCTCAGACTTACATTGAGGAAACAGGTAAGAATTCCATTTCAAGTATCATTGCTGCCAATCTGACGGACAAAGAAAAACTTGTGAAGCCTGATTATCTGCTAGATCCGAAGGAGGCAAATAGTATGATTACAAGGTCTCAGAAAATTAATGCCTTAGCCATTCTTGTTGTGGAAAATGAAATAAGAAAGGCGTATGGTATGCCAATTGATGAGTCAAAGGAGTCTATAGCCCGTTTGATAATAGATCTCAATCATTCTATCTCATTGGAGAATCAAGAAAAGATGAGTATTTCTGAGAAAATTAAGGAGGATTACAATAATTGCAGGGAGCAAGGCGAAATAGCTGCTTTCTGGCAATTCAATTCAGCTGTTATGCGCGAGATTTTCTACATTGTTTCTCAGAATCCCGAGCCATTCTTTCGCAATATGACTGATGAACAGTGTGCCAGTATCGGAATCAGATTCAAGTCCTGTCGGGATGCTGCCATTGCGCTTGCAGAATACGACGAGGAGATTGCTGCAGTCATTGATGCTTTCAGCAAGTATAGAAATAAGGGTGAGAATAATGATGCGGATACCGTTTTCAGTTCAGTGTCCTCAATGAAACAGTATTTCATCTCATCAAAAGATGCATTTGCTGCTTATCGTGCAGAACTTCTGAAACAGTAAAACCGTGAAGGGTACCAGACTTCTCTTTCTGGAAAGGGTTCTTGCAATCATATTGTCAGTAGTGGCAATATCAGTTTCATGTACAAAGCAGAACCGTCATTATTGTGTGCCCGATATCATTTCCGGGATACAGGACACAATAAGTAACGCTACGATATCATACACGCATGATGGCGTATTGGAATTCGTGCCGGACAGTCCGAAGGTAGGACTTGTTTTTTATCCAGGTGCATTCGTCGATTACAGATGCTATGCTTCTCTTGCCGCCGGATTGGTGCAAAAAGGTTTTCTCTGCATTCTTCCCAAACCATTGTTCAATGTCGCGCTGTTGAACAAAAATATTGCCGTAAAATTGAAACGGAAACACCCTGATATCGACAAGTGGTATATCGGCGGCCATTCGTTTGGAGGGTCGGTTGCCGCGATGTGTCTGGGGGACAATCCTGACGAATTTCAAGGACTCGTTATGCTTGCTTCATACGCACTCAATGATCTTAGTACAAGCGGGAAGATTGTAGTGTGCATTTACGGCACCGAAGATGGCGTACTTGACAGGCGGAAATACAATGAATGCTTGAAAAATCTTCCTTCTGATTATCAGGAGTTTGTCATCAATGGCGGTAATCATTGCTTTTTTGGAGAATATGGCAATCAGAATGGAGATGGCATTGCCACAATAACACGTGCAGAGCAAATCTCTCAGACTATTGAAGCCATTTCCAAGTCAATTGCAAATTAACCACATTGTGCTCCCATGAGGACTTGACTTTGTAACTTTTCATTATAATTCAACCGGTTTATTAGTTATTTATATCAACATTATGTTAAAAAAATTTTTGTTCGCAGCTGTAGCTGCACTGTTGCTTTCTTCATGTCATGACAATTCCGATTCTATTCAGGAGGCTGTTGACGAAAACATTCTTGGCAGTTGGAAGCTGATTGAAGTTGATGGAAAAAGTGCATTGACAGATCAGGTTGATGTCATAACATTCATGAACTACAATCGTGCCACCATTTCCAATAATTACAAGGTGTTTTCCGAGAGGAAACCTCACATTTACGTTAAAGATGGCAGCGAGGTCCTGCTTATGTCAACGGATGAAACCGGACTGGTTGATATTAAGATGCTGATAAAGAGCATAGACGAAGAGGAGATGATTGCTGATGTGGAGAAGGTCTTTGTAGATGACAATCAGAAGGTTGTCCGGGAGAAATCAGAGCAGAAGTATTCCCGGATGCGAGTGGATTACGGCGATAAGATCAAGGCTCTGTGGCAGGGAGTCGCATCGGAAAACCAGACGTACGGTGATGACAACCATCGCTGGGAGTATTATTCAGACGGCTCATATACGTATTTCACGAGAGACAGCGTTACAGGCTTCTGGATTCCAAGCGTGAATGCGATGAACCGGTATTATGTTGATGGAGATCTGCTCGCCTGCAATTGGATTGACAGTATCGGCGGCAACGAATTCCACGAGAACTGGAATACCAGGATTGACAATGACCGGATGGTTTGGAACGGCGAACGTGAGGACAGTCTTGGCGGACGTTTCACTTCCACCTTTGAGATGAAAAAACTGGCATATCCGACGGAAGCTCAGCTTGGTTCCGCTCTTGATGGAAACACATGGAAAGCTGTTGTCCAGAATGGTATTCTCACAGCTACCGATTACAGGTCTGTCCGTGAGTATCGTGATGGAAAGCTCATCATAAAAACTCCGAATGCTGTACCACAATATGGCGGCATGGGAGCATCATCAGGATTAATGACATACGACACATTGCTTTATGATGTAAATGACAATGTCATTCTGGAAACATCTGAATTGACAGGTCCTATGGCAATAAATTATGAGACTACAGTTTCCGAACTGTCCGACTCGTCCTTCTCTGCGAGGGTCAGACCTATCTTTGCATCGTCAGGAATTGCCGGTTCATCTGCAGATTTGTACGAAACCGCCAGATATACGTCGTTCGTGGTTTTCGACTTGTCCGAAAGCGATTTTTCGAAAGACATTTCAGGTCTTTGGGAGGGCGTTGAACTGACAGGCGAGGAAAACCCGATGCTGAGTCCGCAGCACCGCTTTGAATTTCTCAATAACGGCCGATACAGGTTCTACTCGAAGAATGCTCAAGGGGAATGGACTCAGGACTTCGAATCCACTTACACGGTTGAGGGCAGTCTGTTAGGATTTGAATATCCTATGCTCGGAAGAACCGTCAGAGAATGGTGGGATCTTGATGGAATAGACAGTGAAAATATGTTCTGGTCAGCATATCGCATAAATACCGAGTTCAATTTGCAGACCATGCGGCTTGAGCAGACTCAGAAATTCTCCAAATTCCGTCTGAAGAAAGTGACGGATCAGTAAACCGGCGGCAATGGCCGGTCCAACTGCACGGATAGAACCGTTTCAGAACTCCAGGCTGAATTCGCGGGCGAGAATTTCAAGGGCATGGTTGCTCTGACGCATGATGTCGAACTGCTCTGCCTTGCTGAGGATTCGGGTGTCCTGACGTGACGCATCAACGGCTATGTTCATGCGGATGCTGTTGTTGCTGAACTTGTCACGGAGGTAGCTTTCGATGGAGTTCTGGTTCTTGCGGAATTCATCGGCAGCCATCTGGTTCTGGACGGTGATGGAAAATTCTGTGTCTGAAACGACCTGAGGTTTCATGTTCAGCATTCTGTTCATGAGAGGTGCGTATTCAGAGGGAAGGGCCACTGCATAATCCTTCCAGAACATGTCAAGTCTCTCCTGGGCAAGTGGCTGAACCTGATGATACTCTGATTCATGACTTGTTCCGGCATTCTTCGGGCCGGCTTCAGTGACGGATGATGCCTCCTGCTGCGAGGCTTTGCCGTGGATGGAGGTAAAGAGTCCGCTTGCTCCGATTCTTGGAATCTTCGGTACTTTTCCGGACGATGGTTTGGCCTCGGACCCGGTTGGCTGACCGGATGGTGCGGACTGGCCGGACCCTGTTGGCTGGCCGGACGGTGCAGGTTGGCCTGATCCGTTTGGCTGGCCTGACGGTGCTGCTGCAGCCGTAGATGTCGGAGCAGGGGCAACCGGTGATGAAGTGCCGGCCTTAGGAGATTGGCCGGTGGTCTGGACTGACTTGCTGAATATGGGTTTTAACTTTGCCTTAGGGCCACGCCCGTCACTGTCATCGTCCTCCCCGACGGCAGACTGGGATACGCGGATAAGCGTGAGCTCTACGAGCAGCCGCTTGTTCTTGCTGGCCCGGTAGCTGAGATCGCAGTCATTGCAAAGTTTCATGGCCCGGTACAGGAACTTGGGCTGGCAGCGGGCTGCCTGCTTCTGGTAGCGTCCACGCATTTCGTCGCTCATTTCCAGCAGAGGCAGTGTGCATGCGTCACGGCTGACGAGCAGGTTGCGGAAATGCAGCAGCAGTCCGGATATGAGATGGCTCGGGTCGAATCCGTGAGACATGATGTCGTTCAGAAGTACCAGACTCTCGGGAATCTTACCTTCGAGAAGATAGTCTGTCATTCTGAAGTAATGGTCGGTGTCGATGACGTTGAGGTTCTGTATGGTCAGGTCGTATGTGACATGACCTCCAGTGAAACTGGTCACCTGATCGAAAATGGAAAGGGCATCACGCATTCCTCCGTCGGCTTTCTCCGCTATTACTGCCAGAGCGTCATCGTCGGTTTCTATGTTTTCGCGTGCTGCGACATTCTTCAGATGTCTGATTATGTCGGTATTGCTGATGCGGTTGAAGTCGTATGTCTGGCAACGTGAGAGTATGGTCGGGATGACCTTGTGCTTTTCGGTCGTGGCCAGTATGAAGATGGCATACGAAGGCGGTTCCTCCAGTGTCTTCAGGAATGCGTTGAATGCAGCTGTTGACAGCATGTGAACCTCATCAATGATGTAAACCTTGTATCTGCCGGCGATAGGCGGTATGCGTACCTGGTCTGTCAGCGCTCGTATGTCATCCACAGAGTTGTTGCTTGCGGCATCGAGCTCGAAGACGTTGTGCGAGCGGAGCTCTGCATTGTATGACCTGCAGGATTCGCATTCGCCGCAAGCCTCCCCGTCAGGACCCGGATGCTCACAGTTGATGGTTTTGGCGAACAGACGTGCGCATGTGGTCTTGCCCACACCGCGAGGACCGCAGAACAGGTAGGAATTGGCCAGCTTGCCTGATGCGATGGCATTTTTCAGCGTGGTGGTGAGTGCTTCCTGACCGACTACGCTCTCAAATGTCACAGGGCGGTATTTTCTTGCGGATACGGTATAGTTGCTCATTGATCGGTGTTGTTGTCTCTGACAAAGTTAATGAATCCGTCCGACATTTAGAGATTTTTCAAATAATTGAAACGAAAAAACTGATACTTTTGCGGAACGGACAGACAATAAACGGCTAATATGAAAGAACTCTTCTCTTCAACCTGGGATTTCATAAGTAAGAACAAATACGCAGTGACCATCGGGGCGTTCCTGCTGATCATTGTATTTCTGGATTCCAACAGCTTCATTCGCAGAGTTTCCCAGAAAAGGCAGATGAAGGCCCTGCAGGAGGAAATTGATGTGTATCGCGCTCAGATAGAGGAGGGTAGCAGTCTTCTGGACAATATCGGGAATGACAGTATGCTGCTGGAACGTATCGCCCGCGAGAAGTACAATATGAGTCGTCCGGACGAGGATGTGTTTCTGATAGAGCGATGATGGATAAGACTCCTTCATATTATCTGACAACGGCCGGCGGACTGACGCTGCTGACAGGAGCGGTGCTTCGTGTGACACAGTGGGATGTGGCGACATATCTGTATATGTTCGGAGCGATAGCCTTTGCTGTCGGACAGTTTGCAGACCGCTGTACGGACGAAAGTGTCGTCATCAGACGCCTGCATGCGCAGCAGGTGCTGGGTTCAGTGTTCCTGCTGATATCAGCATTCCTGATGTATGCCGAACGCTGGAGGGCCGACATACTTATGAATACGTCCATGGGGCCGAAACTGCATGCGCTTGTCGTATCGTTCACTGCACCGAACGGATGGATTGTGTTCATGTGCATTGCCGCCGCATTCGAACTGTACTCGTCCTTCCGTCTGGAACATGAACAGAACAGGGACAGAAAATCAACTGAGAATAAATGACAAGACAAGGAATGAACGGTTTATTATGCAGAATGCTGCTGGTGTCTCTTGCTATGGCTGCGGTATCATCCTGCAAGCACGAGTATTCCATAGAGGGAAAGGTGGAACTGTATGGATATGAGGGTGAGAACCTGTATCTGGTGACGCATGAGAACAATGAGTTCATCGCGATGGATTCGTGCAGCGTGCGTCATGGCCGCTTCACAATGGAGGGTAGGGCGGATTCAGCTGTATTTGCTGTGCTCTGTCACGGATTCGAACCTGTTCTTCCAATGTTCGTGGAGCGGGGCAGGATCAGTGTTCTGATTGCTCCGTCCAATCTGAATGTCAGTGGTACAAGACTGAACGAACTCCTGTACGAATTCCTCAAAAGGAAGAATGAGATAGACAACCACTTCGAGGACCTGCTGCAGCAGACTCACAATTTCGCCAACAGAGTGAACGGCACGGCTTCGGTTTATGAGGATTCTCTGAAGACCGTCGTTCAGGAGGCCGAAGAACATATAAGTGACTTCATTTCGGCTCATTATGACGATCCTCTCGGTCCGTGCATCTTCATGATGATAAGCGGTTATCCCTCACCGTCTGAAATTACTCCTCTTATCCGCAGGATTCTGGATGACGCTCCGGATTCGTTCATCCGCAACCGTTCGGTAAGCGGATATATCTCATCTGTCGGCTACACCCGATGATGGCAGGATAAGGTCGGAGGCAATTACTTCCGATGCCTTTTCCTCAAGACTGTGCAGAAGTCCGTCAACACCGGTTCCTGCCATTTCTCCGTTGTACCCACCGGTCTCAATCGGCTTGTGGACGGTGAAGCTCATGGGATGCCAGGTGACATGCCATGCGTGTCTGGACATTACATTGAACGCACCGTTTATTGTAATGGGAAGCAGGGGCTGCCGGGTCTGCAGTGCCATGGCGAATGCTCCCTTGCGGAACTTGCCGATACTGCCGTCATGGGTACGTGTGCCTTCCGGGAAGATGATGATTGATATGCCCTTGCTGAGAGTTTCCTCCGCCTTGGCGATGCTTTTGCGGCTGCTGGCTACTGATGAACGGTCCAGAAAGATATAGCCGCACCTGCGACAGGCGGCTCCGACGAGAGGAATGCGTTCGAGTTCCTTCTTCATTATCCATTTGAAGTTCACGCCCAAGAAACCGAAAAGCATGAAAATGTCGAAGTAGCTCTGGTGATTGGGTATGATGATGTAAGTACGTCCCTTCTGTATATTCTCCATTCCGTATTTATGGACAGGAATCAGGAGCACAATGCACATCAGACGGGCCCATATCATGCCGGGATAATAGCCCCAGAATTCAGAATCTCCCACCAGTGTGCCGATGATCGTGACCACTGAGGCCAGAATGGTGACGGCAATGAGTATCGGCAGTGCAATGCAGAACTGATATACTATATAGAGAAGTCCGAATACCTTCTTCATCCGACTCAGTTCTTTTTCTGCGGATATTTTCTGAACAGACTGCTGAGCTTCAGACGGATCACTCCAAAGAACGCCTCACCGAATATGCCGCCGCTCATCTTGGATTCGCCGAGCTGACGGTTGACGAATACGACAGGCACTTCCTTGATTCTGAATCCGCACTTGTATGCAGTGAATTTCATTTCAATCTGGAAGGCGTATCCCTTGAAGCGTATCTTGTCCAGTTCGATGGTTTCCAGAACCTCGCGCCGGTAGCACTTGAATCCGGCAGTGGTGTCGTGAATGGGAAGTCCTGTGATGAAATGAACGTATTTCGATGCGAAATATGACATCAGAACGCGTCCCATGGGCCAGTTGACGACATTGACTCCGCTTATGTATCTGGAGCCTACCGCCACGTCATATCCTTCATCCACGCATGCGGACAGAAGTCGCGGCAGGTCGGCCGGATCGTGCGAGAAGTCGGCATCCATCTCGAAAATGAAATCATAGCCCTTGCTGACAGCCCATTTGAAGCCCGTGATATATGCAGTTCCGAGTCCGAGCTTCCCGGACCTCTCGATGATATGGAGACGGCCGTTGAACTCATTCTGCATGCCCTTTACTATTCCGGCGGTTCCATCAGGAGATCCGTCGTCGATGATGAGAATGTGAAACTCCTGGGGATATGCGAGCACAACGCGTATTATGCGCTCGATATTCTCCTTCTCGTTGTATGTAGGGATTATTACTACGCTGCTCATATCGCTATTATATAGGTTATACTGATTTTTATCTTCTGGACTTGTGATGGGACTTCTTTTTTCTTCTGGCCATGATTGTGAAGATTACAATTGCCACGATTACGATTCCGATGCTTATGATGGCGACCGCATTGAGGCTGTCTCCCTTGACTCTGGACCACATGTCCACCATTGCTTCTGCACGGTCTCCGCTGTCATGCATCAGAGCGCAGCGTTCTATGGTCTTTGCATCCGGGTACTGGACGCTGTTCACACAGACACTGTCAGCATCAGGTCCGAAGAAATAGCTGAGATCGATGACCGGACATTCTTCGTCAATTTTTTCATCAAGAATCTCCGGTGTGCTGATGGCACTCACGTAGCCGATTTCGTCCATGTTGCGCAGGGCGCTTTCGGAGATACACATGAAGTTGATGAAGTACGATGCGGCTTTAACGTTTTTGGCGTATTTCGGAATTACCCATCCGTCGAACCAGATGTTGCTGCCCTCATCAGGAACGGAATACTTGAGGTCGACCAAGTCGCTCACCTCTTCGATGGCCCACATTGCGTCACCGCTCCAGGTTACGTTGATCCAGTCCTTGCCTTGTGCCATGCGTTCCTTGCCGAAGTCCACCTCCCAGCCTGTGATGTTGTTCTTGGCTGCGGCCATGGTATCCTCGAATATCTTCAGATACTTGTCTGACAGATCGTTCATAACCTGTGAACGTGTGGCTGATCCGCTTTCAATCTCTCCTTTCCTGACGTACATCATCATGGAACCGTACACATCGCGGAAGGCATCCTTCATCAGAATTCTTCCCTGGAATCGGGGATTCCATATCGAAGCCCATGTGGATGCCTCCTCGTCGGAAACGAATTCGGTGTTGTAAAGCAGTCCGGTGGTACCCCACATGTACGGCACTGCGTAGTCCTCGCCCTTTCTGCCGCCTGCAGAGAACTCGTTGATGAGCTTCTTGAAGAATGGAGAGACATTCTCCGTGTAATCCGGTGTGCTGCCGAAGTCGTGGCTGATGGGGAGAAGCAGGTCGTTGCGAAGCATTCTCTCGATGATGTATTCTGACGGACATACCACGTCGTAGTCCTCGTGGCCGGTCTCAATCTTCGTGAGCATCACTTCGTTGATGTCATAGAGCTGGTATATGATTTCGATTTCCTCGCCCGTCTGTTCCCTGTACCATACCTGGAATTCGTCGAGAAGGTCTTCGTCAATGTAATCTGCCCAGTTGTATATTTTGAGGATGTGGCTTCTGTCATCATCTCTTGCCTGTGACACTGTGGCGAATCCTGCGAGAAGAGCAGCAATAAGCAGGATACTGGAAATTCTTTTCATTTCAGTCAGTTGTTTTTGTTTTCCATTCTTGAGGAACGGACGTTGATAACTATAAGCAATATTAACACAGTGAGAAATATGAGCGATACCAGCGGACGGAGCTCAGGTGTGAGTCCTCCCTTTCGGGCATCTGCATAAATGTAGGTGGACAGGGTCTCCAGACCGTTGCTTCCCTTCGTGAACAGCGTTACGGCGAAATCATCGATTGACAGTGTGAACGCCAGAATGAATCCGCTTATCATTCCCGGACGAAGTTCCGGTACAAGAACTTTTGAAAATGCCTGCCTCGGGGTGGCTCCAAGATCGAGGGCGGCTTCGTAGATGTTCTGGTTCATCTGACGCAGTCTGGGCATGACGCTGAGTATGACGTATGGCGTGCAGAAGGTGATGTGGGCCAGAATGACGGTGACGTAACCTCCGGAAATGCCGAGACTTACAAACAGAAGGAAAAGCGAGATGCCGGTGATTATGTCAGGGTTGATCATCGGGATGTTGTTGGTGAACTGGATCGCGGTGCGTCCCTTCCCGTGCATGTTGTGGATACCGATTGCGGCGATTGTGCCGAACAGGGTGGATATTGCGGCTGCAATCAGGGCGATGACCAGAGTGTTGCAGATGGCCGATGATATGTTTGAAGCATGCTGTGCCTCACCGGCAAACAGCGAACCGTACAGATCCATGGAGAAACCCTTCCACTGGCCGATGGACTTGGAATCGGTGAATGAAAAGATTATGATGACCGCAATGGGAGCGTAGAGTACTACCAGCAGCAGGTACAGATAGGCTTTTGCAATGAACTTCCTCATATCAGCGATGTCTGTTCCGAATTGTCCCTGTCGCGGGTCAAAGCGGTGGTGATACCTATTATTACGAGCATTATCAGTGACAGTGCCGCACCATAGTTCATGGTGTCACTCATCATGATGTTGTCCTGGATGATGGATCCGAACAGACGCTTGGTGTTGAGCGTGAGAATCTCCGAAATGGCGAATGTGGAAATCGTAGGCAGGAATACCATGAGGATGCCGCTGACAATTCCGGGAACGGAAAGCGGGAAGATTACCTTAGTGAATGTCTGCATGCGTGTCGCGCCCAGATCCCTTGCAGCTTCAAGATAGGACTTGTCTATCTTCTGGATGGAATTGTAGATAGGGTAGATCATGAACGGCAGAAAGTCGTAGCTGAGACCGAATACAAGAGCCCCTTCACCAAGCGGTATCTTCAGAAAGTCAAACAGTGCGACAGTCGCAAGCGAGCGCATCAGAATGTTTATCCACATCGGAAGGATGAACAGCATGACCAGCGCCCGGCCTCTTGTCAGCTCCGAGTTGCTCAGGATGTACGCTGCGGGATATCCGACAAGAATGCAGGAGATGGTCGTGATGATGGCTATTCCTATGGAGTAGATGAACGTGTTCAGGGTTTCCGACTGGGTGGCGAACTTCGTGAAGTTGGACAGCGTGAATCCTCCTCCGTAACTGCGGAAGGCATACAGCGCAATCAGTATCAGAGGGATAACCACGAACAATGCCAGGAACAGGGCGTACGGTATTGCCCAGTTGCTGCGCTTCATAAAAGCTACAGGGATTTTCATCACTCTTTCTCTAAGGCTGTGATTTCAATATCCTCCGGCTGAATCCTGATACCTACAGTATCGCCGTCATCCCACTGGTCATCAGTGTGAACCTGTATCTCTTCGCCGTTGTCGGCTGTCACTGTCAGGTGATAGTAGTTGCCCTTGTACAGGATGAATGTGACTGTTCCGACAGCCGCTCCCTCATCGGAGTAGTCCATGAGTTCGACCTTGTGGTAGTCAACATGTACGCAGACTTCCGTACCGGCAGGAATGGAGCAGGAGGGGCATTCGAATGTGCCGCCTAGGAAACTTACATGTGTGCTGTCCTCCATGACTCCCCGGAAGTTGTTGACGGACCCCGGCTTGTGCATGACGTGAAAGTCATTCGGCTTGATTATGAGGCTGACCTCCATTCCGGCCTCGAAAGGATTGTAGTCCTGGATGAGAAGCTCGTACCCTTTCTCCGTGAGAACGGTCATTTCATAGTGAACGCCTTTGAATATGCATGACTGGACTGTTCCGTTGATCTGCGCGGAGTCGTTTCTCTGCATGATGTAGATGTCCTCCGGACGGATGACTACGTCCACATGCTCGCCGGGCTCGAACCCCTTGTCAACGCATTCGAACTCCTGATACATGGTGAGGACGTGGTAGTCGCTCTTCATGATTCCGTTCAGAATGTTGCTGTCGCCTATGAAGTCTGCGACAAACGGATTGACCGGCTCGTTGTAGATGTCAACGGGAGTGCCGATCTGCTGGACTACTCCCTTGTTCATCACGACTATGGTGTCGCTCATCGTGAGTGCTTCCTCCTGGTCGTGTGTGACATATATGAATGTGATGCCCAACTGCTTGTGCATCTGCTTGAGTTCATACTGCATGTCCTGACGCATCTTCAGGTCGAGTGCTGCAAGAGGCTCGTCCAGAAGAAGTACCTGAGGTCTGTTGACGATGGCGCGGGCAATGGCTACGCGCTGCTGCTGACCTCCGGACAGTGATTCGACGTCGCGCTCCTCATAATCCGTAAGGCCTACGATTTTGAGTACGCGGCGTACCTGCTTTTCAATTTCATCATCATCAATCTTGCGGAGCTTGAGTCCGAAGGCGATGTTCTCGTAAACATTCAGGTGTGGAAAAAGTGCATACCGCTGGAAAACTGTGTTGGTCGGGCGCTTGTGAGGCGGAATTTCCGTGATGTCCTGTCCGTTCATCCTGACAGTGCCTTCCGTGGCTGTGGACAGACCTGCAAGAATCCTCAGCAAAGTCGTTTTGCCGCATCCGGACGGACCCAGAATAGTGACAAATTCACCCTTCCTGACAAAAAGACTTACATCATTGAGTACCTGCTTGTCGCCGAACCACTTGGATATGTGGTTTATCTCAATGATGTAAGTCCCGTCATTTTTATTGACACAATCTTCCGATCCCAAGGGGATAGGGATGTCCGGAGGACGCTGTGTGCAGTCCTTGCCGGAAAGGCTCTCCAAAGGAGTGCTGTTTGGCCTTGCGCTCATTTCTGACTGAATGTTAATAACTGTTGAATGAAATCTGGTGGCAAAGTTACTTTTTTTGTAATTTTGGGGACCTGAAAAAGACATTTTTTTGCAGTGGAAATACTGTTTTTTTTCACTGCCTGAGCATGATGATATGGAAATGACGGAATTGGGGCGTCTGTATGCCAGACACCCGGCCAGAAGGGCTCTCCTGCAGAAGATTGACGGAAAAACATCCGGAATGGTTTTTCTGGATGGTCTCCGTGCGTCCTCGGCATCGCTGTTCTTCAGTACACTTATTGGCAAGGATGATTTCAGACGCTCTGTCCTGTTCATACTCAATGACCGTGAACAGGCTGCATATTTCTATCATGACCTGAAGCAGATTCTTGGAGAACAGGCGGTTATGTTTTTCCCTTCGTCATACCGCCGTGCAATACGCTTCGGCCAGAAGGACAATGCAGGCGAAATACTGAGGACTGAGGTGCTGAGTGCGCTGTCCTCAAATGCGGACGGAAGACAGTACGCTGTGGTGACATCCCCTGATGCGCTGGCTGAGATGGTGGTGTCCGAACGGAAACTGAACGAGTATTCCATCTGTATCCGGAAGGGTGAGGAATACGACCGTGACGAACTTCAGGACAGACTGTTCGATATGGGATTCGAACATGTGGACTATGTATATGAACCGGGTCAGTATGCCCTTCGCGGAAGTATCCTGGATATCTATTCCTTTTCATCCGACGAACCGTGCAGAATAGACTTCTTCGGTGACGAGGTGGACAGCATCCGGCATTTCCAGGTGGACTCGCAGCTTTCCACAGATGTCATTGACAGCGTTCTTGTCGTGCCCGAACTGACCCCGTCAGCGGACGGTGACTGTGTCTCTCTGCTGGATTTCCTTCCGTCCGATTCGATTGTGGCCGCCGTGAATCCGGAACTGGCTGCGGAGCTCATGGACAATATTCTGAAAGAGATAGGTGATACCGGAAGCGTGTCATCGAGAATGAGGATTATTGATGCGTCCAAGGACAAGACGGATCATGCTGAAGATGCCTCACTTCCGCAACTCATGGACGGCGGCTCGTTCAAGGAAAAGGTATCGGCCTTCCTGAGAGTGGAGTTCGGTGCCAGACCGACTGCGAAGGCTGACTGGACTGTCAGATTCAACGTCTCTCCCCAGCAGCTGTTTCACAAGAACTTTGACATGGTGACAGAGTCGCTCGGGGCATGTCTTGCCAAGGGCTACCACATATATATATTGTCGGACAGCGTGAAACAGACGGAGCGTCTGGAAGCGATTTTCACTGACCGTGGGGATCATATTCCATTCATCGCCGTGAACAAAACCCTTCACGAGGGATTTGTTGACGATACGCTGCATATCTGCTGCTATACGGACCATCAGATCTTCGACCGCTACCACAAGTTCAGTCTGACAAGTGACAAGGTGCGTTCCGGCAAGGTCGCTCTGACACTGAAGGAACTGTCCGAATTTGAGATAGGGGACTATGTGGTTCACATGGACTACGGTATAGGGCAGTTCGGAGGACTGGTAAAGGAGAATGTGAACGGTGTGATGCAGGAGAAGGTCAAGATAATATATCGCAACAACGATGTGGCCCTTGTCTCCATTCATGCCCTTCACAAACTGTCCAAGTACAAGGGCAGAGAGGGTGAGCCGCCAAGGGTGAGCACTCTCGGCACCGGTGCATGGGAGAATATGAAGGAGCGGACCAAGGGCAAGATCAAGGATATTGCCCGCGACCTGATCAAACTGTATGCCAAGCGATTGGAGGAGAAGGGGTTCGCGTTCAGTCCTGACAGTTTCATGCAGACGGAACTGGAGGCAGGCTTCATGTATGAGGACACGCCCGATCAGCTCAAGACGACCATCGACATAAAGGCTGATATGGAGAGTGCGCGCCCGATGGACCGTCTGGTCTGCGGCGACGTGGGCTTCGGCAAGACCGAGGTGGCGGTTCGTGCGGCTTTCAAGGCTGTGGCGGACAGCAAGCAGGTGGCGGTGCTGGTACCTACGACAATTCTGGCATTCCAGCATTTCAAGACTTTTTCAGAGCGACTCAGGAATTTCCCGTGCAAGGTGGAGTATCTGAGCCGTGCGCGTTCGCAGAAACAGATTACGGAGATACTGGAGAAACTGGCTGACGGTAAGATTGACATTATTGTAGGAACGCACAAGCTGATTGGAAAGAATGTCAGGTTCAAGGATCTGGGGCTCCTGATTATCGATGAGGAGCAGAAATTCGGAGTGTCCGTCAAGGAGAAGCTGAAGGCAATCAAGGTCAATGTGGATACCCTGACGCTCACGGCGACACCTATTCCGCGTACCCTGCAGTTCTCGCTCATGGGGGCGCGTGACCTCTCCATCATACAGACTCCGCCGCCTAACAGATATCCCATTCAGACGGAGGTGCATGTGTTCAGCGCCGATCTGATCCGCGAAGCCGTCAATTTCGAGATGAGCCGCAACGGTCAGGTATTCCTGGTGAACAACCATATTTCCGGACTGCACGAACTGAAGGAACTCGTGGAACGCGAGGTGCCTGATGCCAGAGTCTGCATCGGACACGGCCAGATGAATCCTGATGAACTGGAGAATGTACTGCTGTCATTCATCAATTATGACTATGACGTTCTGATTGCCACATCGATAGTGGAGAACGGCATCGATATTCCGAATGTAAACACCATAATCATCAACCATGCCCATAATTTCGGCCTGAGTGACCTGCATCAGATGAGAGGCCGTGTGGGACGAGGCAACAGGAAGGCATTCTGCTATCTGCTTGCGCCTCCTTTGGGAGCGCTCCCTTCCACTACGAGACGCAGACTGGAGGCAATTGAGAATTTCAGCGATCTCGGGAGCGGAATACAGCTGGCAATGCAGGATCTGGACATACGTGGAGCCGGCAATCTGCTTGGTGCGGAACAGAGCGGCTTCATTGCCGATCTGGGCTATGAAACCTATCAGAAGATACTGAAGGAGGCTGTCCGTGAACTCAAGGCGGACGAATTCGCTGACCTGTTCAGCAATGCCGGCGCAGCCCGTGACCGGAACGCACAGGATGAGGTGTCTGCCAGCCTGTTTGTTGACGAGTGTACTGTCGAGACTGACATGCAGCTTCTGTTTCCAGCTACATTCGTGCCGAACGGAAGCGAGCGCATCGCCCTGTACCGCGAATTGGACGCATTTGAGAATGAAAATGAAATCGCAGGATTCCGTTCCCGTCTGGAAGACCGCTTCGGCAGGATTCCGGAAGAGGCGGAGGAACTTATCCGGCTGGTGTCACTGCGTCGCAGAGCCAAGGATCTCGGCATTGAACGGATATTCCTCAAGGGGGGAAAGATGTCGCTGTTCTTCGTCAGCGATCCTGACAGCGCCTATTATGACAGTGCGGTGTTCAGTGGCATAATCACTTATGCGATGGCGCATCCTGACATCTGCCGCCTGCGTGAGAAGGAGGGCAGGAACAGTATTATTGTTGATGGAGTAGGCAATGTGAGCGCCGGAGTGAAGGTGCTTGAACAAATGAAATTATCATGATGAGAAAAGGATTATTATCACTGCTTGCAACGATGCTGTGTGTCGTGGCGGCTTCAGGACAGGATTCATGTCGCAGATCATTCAATGACGGATGGCATTTTACGCTGACTCCGACACCGGGACTGGAGGACATACAGTACAGCTTCGACGGAGATGTGACTCTGCCGCATGACTGGGCCATTTACGGCGATTTCAACAGGAGAGCGGCCTCCGGTACCGGCGGCGGTGCTCTGCCCGGAGGCTTCGGAGTCTATACCAGGACATTCGGTCTGGACAGGAAAGACCGCAATAAGAATGTCAGACTGGATTTCGATGGCGTATATATGGATGCGGAGGTGATTGTCAACGGGCATTCCTTCGGTATCCGTCCGTACGGCTATATCAGTTTCGGCTATGACATTACGCCGTATGTGACATTCGACGCTCCCAATACGGTCACCGTGAAAGTAGATAATACGGGCCAGCCCAATTCCCGCTGGTATTCGGGATGCGGCATCTACAGAAATGTCTGGCTTACCGTGAGTCCGCGCGTTCATGTCCGCCATGACGGTACGTATGTCAGAACGGAAATGAAGGATGGAACAGCTCTCGTAGAGATGACTGTTGAAGTGGAAAACTGCACGGATAGGAATCGCAGGGCTGTCATACGCAATGTTATCCGCGATGCAGCCGGCAACACCGTATCCGAAATTACAACTGACGGAATTACGGTCCGCGCAGGTGATTGCATGTCGGCCATGTCGTTTGCAGCTGTCAGCGAACCCCATCTCTGGAGTCTGGAGGATCCGTATCTCTATACATTGGAAACCAGTGTGGAGAACGGCCGCGAGACAGATGTCTATTATACTTCGTTCGGCATCCGTACGATTGGGTTCAGCCAGTCAGGATTTGAACTGAACGGGCAGAAAGTGACGATAAACGGTGTCTGCAACCATCATGACATGGGCTGCTTGGGCTCGGCGGTCAGCGTGCGTGCATTGGAACGCCAGCTTCAGATTCTCAAGGAGATGGGCTGCAACGGAATACGCTGCTCCCACAATCCTCCGGCTCCTGAACTGCTGGATCTGTGCGACAGAATGGGCTTTTTGGTAATGGACGAGGCGTTCGACATGTGGCGGAGGGGAAAGACCTCGCATGACTACTCGAGGTATTTTGACGAGTGGTATCAGAGAGATCTGGAGGATTTCGTGCGTCGTGACAGAAACCATCCGTCAGTCGTGATGTGGAGCATAGGCAATGAGGTTCTGGAACAGTGGAGTGATGCGAAGGCTGATACCCTGACTCTGGAGGAGGCCAATCTTGTGCTGAATTTCGGCCAGTCCCAGGAAATGCTTGCCAAGGAAAGTGACAGCCACATGTCAGTCAACTCCCTGCTTACAGCCAGGCTTGCCGGAATAGTACACGAACTGGATTCCACGAGACCTGTGACGGCCGGTTGCAACGAACCGAATCCTTACAATCATCTGTTCGCGTCAGGAGCACTGGACATCATCGGATACAACTATCACAATCAGAATATCGCTGCCGTACCGAGACTGTTCCCCGGCAAGCCTTTCGTCATAACCGAATCCAATTCCGCTCTTATGACGAGAGGGTATTACCGCATGCCTTCGGATTCCATACTGCTGTGGCCGGCCCGATGGGACATACCATTCTACGATGCGTCCTATTCCTGCTCCAGCTACGACAACTGCCATGCTCCGTGGGGCAGCACCCATGAGGAGACGATGATTCTGCTGCGCAGGAATCCATGGATAATCGGACAGTTCGTCTGGACCGGCTTCGACTATCTCGGTGAACCGACGCCGTATGGATGGCCGGCCCGTTCGTCATATTTCGGAATCATTGATCTGGCAGGTTTTCCGAAGGATATCTATTATCTCTATCAGAGTGAGTGGACTTCGACTCCGGTACTGCATCTGTTCCCGCATTGGAATGAAATTCCGGGGGATTCCATCCGCGACATGTGGTGCTATTACAACGATGCAGATGAGGTGGAACTGTTCGTCAACGGCAGAAGTCAGGGTGTCAGAAGCAAGACTGCCGATCAGCTGCATGTGATGTGGCGCGTGGAATATGAGCCGGGAGAAGTCACTGCGGTTGCCAGAAGGAATGGGGCGGAGGTGCGTCGTGAGACAATCCGGACTGCTGGAGAACCGGCGCGGATTCTGCTTTCGCCTGACCGCAGTGAAATAGCTTCGGACGGCAGGGACCTGAGCTTTGTCACTGTGCAGATTGTAGATAAGGACGGTTATCCATGCCCTTTGGCCGACAATGATGTGTCGTTTGCTCTGACATCGGAGAACGGCGGTTCTGAGCCGGCTCTCTTCATTGCAGGTGTCGATAACGGTTCGCCGGTTTCCCTGGAAAGATTCAAGGCTGACCATCGCAGGGCTTTCAACGGCAGATGTCTTGTCGTTCTTCAGAATTCCGGCATCGCAGGAAAGGTTACTCTTACCGCAGGCGCTGAAGGTCTTGAGAGTGCTTCAGTGGAAATAGTCTGCGGTCAGGATAAAGAGCAATAATCGGGAACTGGTTACGTTATTATAATGTGTGATAACCGGAGAATGGGAACTGGAGGAAGAATACTGTTTCGGGCCGCCGTGCCGCTTGTGCTGCTCGCCTGTCTTGCCGCCTGTACGGACAGGGTGACATTCTCGTCCGATGCAGACCTGTGGCTGGAGTTCTCCGATGACACTGTCTCGCTCGATACGGTCTTTACACAGACAGGCTCGCCGACCGGCGCCTTCATGATCTACAACAGAAATGACCGTGCTCTGAAAGTTGATGTGATGCTGGCAGGAGGTGCCGACAGTCCGTTCCGTATCAATGTGGATGGAGAAAGCGGCACACAGATGAATAATCTGGAACTCAGGGCATCCGACAGCCTTTTCTGCTTTCTGTCAGTTAATATCGCAGCATCCGATTCTGATACTCCCATACTTGTTGAGGACTCCGTATGCTTTCTTCTGGAGAGCGGCAACCGTCAGACGGTTCATCTCATGGCATTCGGGCAGGATGTCATCAGATTGTATGGAGCTGTTGCCGATTCTGACATGAACCTGACGTCTGCCAGGCCGTACCTGATATTTGACAGCCTTTTCATCGCCGACGGCGCTGTCCTGAACATTGCCGCAGGCGCGCGTCTGTTCTTTCACGATGGCGCATGGCTGGGTGGTGACGGACGCATCGTAGCTGACGGAACGTGTGACAGCATGATTGTGATGCGCGGCGACCGTCTGGACAATCTTCTGACCGATATCCCCTACGACCTCTCGGCCGGAAGATGGGGCGGGGTGATTCTGAATGCCGGCAGTTATGACAACCTGCTGCGCGGGTGTGACATTCATGGAGGCAGGTGGGGCGTTCTGGCGGATACTTCCGATGTGCAGCTGCAGAAGGTTCTGATAGACGGATGCATCATTCATAATGTGGAGGGAAATGCCCTGGAACTCAATCATTGCCGAAGCGTAGTCAGCAATTCGCAGATAAGCAATGCCGGACAGCACTGTGTAAGTCTGCTGGGCGGCAATAACAGCTTTGACTTCTGCACGATAGCCAATTTCTATCCATGGGATGTGCATGAGTCGGCCCTGTTCATCAGCAATCTTGCGGATACGACGCTTTTCCCGATGTCGCTTGCGGATTTCAGCAACTGCATTATTACCGGCAACAGCAGTGACGAGGTTTCAGGAATAGTCAGGGATTCTGTTTCCGGGATGGAACCTGCGCAATTCTGCAATTACAGTATCCGACACTCGCTGGTTCTTGTCTCCGATACCACTGATGAGCATATGACGGACTGCGTCTGGGACAGAAAACCGCATGACGTATATGGCGCAGCCAATTTCATACATGTTGCGAAGGGCGATTTCCGGTATGACTTCAGGCTGGATTCGCTGTCAATGGCCCGTGGCATTGCACCATCGTCGGCAACTTCCCGATTCGATATTACCGGACTGCCAAGGCCGGAGACGCAGGCTGATGCCGGATGCTACCAGTACGTGAAACCGTGAAACCAACAACATTAAAAAAATAAATATCATGAAACGTTTACTTCTTATCTTCCTGTTTGCCGTGTCCGCATGCGCCTCGTGTGCGCAGGACGCTGTCAGTCTGTATGGCAGCCGTATGAGTGTAATGTTCTATAACTCGGAGAACCTGTTTGATACGTTTGACGATCCTGACAAAAATGATGACGAGTTCACTCCCGACGGGGACCGCAGATGGACTGACAGGCGGTATTGGAACAAGCTTGAGAATCTGAGCCGTGTGATTGTGGCCGTGGATGAGGAGCAGGCTCCTGCTGTCATAGGACTCTGCGAGGTGGAGAACGATATCGTGCTGAATGACCTCACAACCCGTTCTCCGCTCAAGAACCTGGGCTACGAGTATCTGGTTACACATTCACCGGACCTGCGCGGCATCAACACGGCACTGCTGTACAGACGCGAGCTGTTCCGTCCGGTTGCGCATGAGTCTCTGACTGTCGATATCAGCCGTCTCGGAGGCTCTCCGACACGTGATATCCTGCATGTGACCGGACGCATTCCCAACGGAGATACACTGGACATATATGTGTGCCACTGGCCGAGCCGTATCGGCGGGGTGGAGGAGAGCGAACCCCGAAGACAGACTGCTGCCGCAGTCGCTCTGAAATCCATCAGACAGGTGTTCCGCGAAAGGGAAAAGCCGTACGTGATTCTGATGGGTGACCTGAACGAAGGGGCATGGGACCCTGCAATCCGCCAGACTTTGGGAGTGATGCCTCTGGAGGATGCCGCAGTATTGCCTGATACATCGTTAGTGACAATGATGGAGGATGTATCCACGGGCAGTTACCGCTACGAGGGCGAGTGGGACACATACGATCAGTTTGTCGTGTCGGCAAGCCTGCTGAATGGTCTGGGGTGTACTGAAATTGCAGACTGCCGTATCTGTGCGCTTGATTTTGTCCTTGAGGAGGACAAGAAATACGGTGGCGAAAAACCATTCCGCACATACAACGGCTACCGATACCAGAATGGTTTCAGCGACCACCTCCCTGTGGTACTCTGGCTGTCATTCTGACGCATTGTGTCTGATTTTGACAGACTTTGTACTGCAGTTATGAAAAAATATGAGTATTTTTGCAAACTTTTACTTAATCAAAGTATGAGCGCAAAAATTCAGGACGAGACATTTTTCTACCGTTTCGACAAGAGAATAGTGGATTTTGTCACACGTCATTCATATAGAAAGTATCAGGTCGAAGGACTTGAGAACATACCTAAGGACGGATGCACCATCTGGGCGGTGAATCACACCAACGCACTTATGGATCCTCTCGTCATACTGACTCTCACCAGGGGCCCGAAGGTTTTTGTGGCCAGAGCCGACATCTTCAAATCCAGCCGTTTCATAGTAAAAGCCCTGACCTTCCTGAAAATCATGCCGATTTACAGAATCCGTGACGGATTGGAGGCTGTCAAGCATAACGACGAGATTATCGCACGCTGTGTGGATGTCCTGAGCGACGGTGTCCCTCTCTCGATATTTCCTGAGGCTACTCATCGCGCAAAGCATTCGCTTCTGAAACTCAGCAAGGGAGTGTTTCATATCGCATTTGCAGTGGAGGAGAAGATGGCCGGGACAAAGCCTGTCTATATTCAGCCCATCGGTATTGAATACGGAGACTATTTCCGTTTCCGCTCCACGGTGATTGCGAGATTCGGAGAACCTATCAATGTCTCGGAGTTTGTAGCCGCCAATTCCGACATCCCTCAGCCTGTACAGATGCAGCGTCTCCGTGAGATTCTGACCGGGCGCATGTCCAGCCTGATAACATTTGTGCCGGATGATGCCGATTATGACGCCATATGGGAATATGCCAAGCTGAGAGCCGGAAATGCGGAGTATTTCGCAAAGGCTCTGGCCGAATGTGAAAAGGAGGCCGGACGCAGCCTCGTAGGACTTGAGAGGAATCAGGCTGTAGATAAATATGCAATCAGAGAGGCTCTGGCTTTGCGTGAAAATGATCCGAAAAAGGCCGCCGAGGTATTCCAGAATATTGACCAGCAGAGAGTGTGGCGTATCCAGAGGGGTGTTTCCGTACATTCCATTGCCGGAAATACGACGTGGAAATCGGCTCTGTGCAAGTCCCTCCTACTTCTCGCGGGTCTGCCGTATTATCTGTTCTCGGTGATTGTCTGCGCCATTGTCTGGGTGCCGACTCTCTTCATACTCAGCAAGGTGGATGATGATGCTTTCTACAATACAGCCCGTATGGTAGTGAGACTCGCTTTGTCCTGGATTTATATCATCGGATTCGCCATAGCTTTCTTCAGTATGCTTCCGTGGCTTCCGGCCCTGATCCTGACAGCCCTCCTGCTACCGGCGTACAACTATTTCACCGACTACAGGGAATATTCCCGAATCACACTTTCGGATTTCCGCTGGCTCATTCTCAAAAGGAAACCGTACAGATTCTGACGGAGAAC
>JAKSIW010000019.1 GCA_024398555.1 Bacteroidaceae bacterium
AGACAGGCACAGAAGCAGAAAATTGAAAACGCGCTGCATCGACTTGGCAGTGAACTGATGTCGCTGTCGTTCTAGCCTTACGATTCCTCCTTGTAGTACAGCTTGTAGAATTTCCCGTGGGCATCCTCACCCTGCTCGACAAGGTCACGGCTGCCGTGAATGTAGATGTGGAAGTTCTTGTCCAGCTTGATGACGCTCTTGAAGGCACGGGTCTGCTTCTTTACAGCGGTGGGATTGACGTCAAAGCTGTCTTCCAGTCTCAGCTGGCGCTCATCCTGATAGCGCCTGCGGTATTCATCGAATTTGCTTATCACCTCAGGCTGCTCCATGACCTGCTGCTCGAAGGTCTGAAGTTCGAACTTGGGCTGCTTCTGGAAGAAGTTGAGAGAACGGTTCAGCATGTCCACCTGATCGGCGCGGCTCACCTCGAAATCCGTGGGCAGCTGCTCGGCCAGATAGTTGCGGCACATGGCAAGGGCATTCTCAGTCTGGAAATAGGCATCCTGGCGACGCACTACATGCAGGAAATCATCCACCCAGTATGCAGCCTCGCTGCGGTTGGTGTTGTCCACCACGGACACGTAGAAGCCCTCCTCACGCTCGTGGTTGAAGATGAGGCAGCCCTTGTCCATTTTTTTGATATTCACGCCCTGCTCCTGACAGATGTCAAAACCGTCAGTATCCGGCTCCACAGTCAGGAACGTATCCTTATTCTCTATCTTGAAGAGGCCGATGGCATCGCAGCCTTCAGTCCCGACGCTCTGACCGCTGAAGCGCACGGCATAGAAATCCCCACCCTTTATCTTGGGATGTTCGCAGTTCTCGTACAGGAATGTCGCAAGATCCACTGAGTAATCGAAGAAACCGTCGGGATTGTCGAACATGTTTGCGACCAATCGATATACTCTGTTGTAATTCAGGTCAATATCATCATGGAAACGGTATCTCTCCTCGGATTTGAATGCACTCAGGAACCAGTCTGTGAGAAGCAGGTTCATGTCCTTGTCCAGCGCGAACAACTTTTTGGAAAGCACGAACGGCTCATCGTTGGCCTGATTGCCGACATAGTGGAGAGCCAGAGCTGTTATCTGTGATTCACCCATCTTCAATTAATTCAGTTTCAATTATTTTCAATCTGCCCTCCGGCAAGGTCGAGCAGTTCATTGGTAATAGCCTGCTGACGGAGTTTGTTGTACTGGAGTGTCAGCTCCCCGATCAGGCTGTCCGCATTGTCGGTGGCGGCCTGCATGGCAATGACCCTGGCTGCCTGTTCCGAGCAGTAGGAATCAAGCACTGCGGAATAAAGCTTCATTCTGATGACTTTGGGAAGCAGCGCTTCCAGAAGCTTCTCTGCAGACGGTTCGAGTATGTAATCTGATGTGACGGCATTCTCCTGACTGTCCTGCACAGACAGCGGAAGAAGAGTCTCATCCACTATTCTCTGGGTGCCGGCAGACTTGAAATGCGTATATGTCAGGACCACCCTGTCGATTTCGCCCCTTTCATACAGGCCTGTCAGTTCATCCGCCAGTGCAGCGGCATCGGCATACTCACGGTGGGACATAACATTCGAGTGGGAAGTATCAGTCGAGGCGTCATACTTGTGCATGGCATCGCTGACCTTCTGTCCTACAGTGAACAGCAGCGGTTTTTCCTCACATTCGTCACTATACCGCTGATACAGTTCCCTCGTGTGCCTGACTATGTTTGAATTGAAGCCTCCGCACAGGCTAGAGTCAGACGAGAAAGCCACAATGGCCACACGGGAGACGGGGCGTTCATGCAGCAGCGGCACTTCGCTGAATGCAGACATGGTTGCCAGTCCCCTGAGAATCCGGTCCAGTTCGTCAACATACGGAAGGGCATACTGAACTGCCTGCTGTGCCTTGCGCAGCTTGACCGACGACACCATCTTCATGGCGGAAGTCGTCTTGCGCGTATTGCCGACAGAGGCAATCCTCGACTTGATCTCCTTCAGTGACATGTTCCGATGAATTAAAGACCCATCTCAGATACTGTGCGGGAAGCTACGGACTCAATCAGTCTGCCCACCTCCTCATTCATCTGACCCGATGCCAGCACAGCTATGATATCCTCACTGTGACCTGCTTTCAGTATTTCGATGAAATGCTCCTGAAATTCAGTCACCCTATCGACAGGGACATTCCGAAGCAGTCCGTTGATACCGCAATACAGCACCGCAATCTGCTCTCCGACAGGCATCGGGGAATACTGGGGCTGGATGAGCAGACGGTTGTTCTTGCGTCCACGGTCCAAAGTCATCATCGTCACCGGATCCATATCGCTGCTGAACTTGGAGAATGCCTCAAGCTCTCTGTACTGTGCCTGCGCTATCTTGAGCGTACCGGCCACCTTTTTCATTGACTTGATCTGCGCATTGCCACCCACACGCGACACCGAGATACCCACGTTCACCGCAGGACGGAAGCCCTGATTGAACAGGCTGCTCTCCAGATATATCTGTCCGTCCGTAATGGAAATGACGTTGGTCGGAATATATGCGGAAACGTCTCCCGCCTGTGTCTCGATAATAGGAAGTGCGGTCAGAGAGCCTCCTCCCTTCACATGACCGCGCAGCGATGGCGGCAGGTCATTCATCTTCTCTGCCACCTCCTGCTGGCCGATGATCTTGGCTGCACGCTCCAGCAGTCTGGAATGCAGATAGAAGATGTCTCCAGGATATGCCTCGCGTCCTGAAGGGCGACGCAGAATCAGGGACACCTCCCTGTATGCCACAGCCTGCTTGGAGAGATCGTCATAAACGACCAGCGCATGCCGGCCTGTATCGCGGAAATACTCGCCGATGGCTGCTCCGGCCAGAGGAGCATAGTACTGCAGGGCTGCAGGATCGGCCGCTGTAGCGGAAACGACTATGGTATAGTCAAGTGCGCCGTGCTGACGCAGTGTATTGACAATAGTGGCGACAGTGGAGCCCTTCTGTCCTACAGCGACATATATGCAATAGACGGGATCACCCGCTTCGTAATTGGCACGCTGGTTGATGATAGTGTCAATGGCGATTGCAGTCTTGCCGGTCTGACGGTCACCGATGATGAGCTCACGCTGGCCGCGACCGATTGGAATCATTGCGTCAATGGCCCTGAGTCCGGTCTGCAGCGGCTGATGCACAGGCTCGCGGAATACGACGCCCGGAGCCTTACGTTCCAACGGCATCTCAAAGAACGGGCCTTCGATGTCACCTTTGCCGTCAAGAGGCACTCCCAGAGGGTTTACAACACGTCCCAGCATCGACTCACTCACGTCAATCGACGCGATACGGCCGGTCCTGCGCACCTTCATGTCCTCCTTGATCCTGTCGGTAGGTCCCAGCAGGATAGCACCCACATTGTCCTCCTCAAGATTCATCACGATGGCTTTGACGCCACAATCGAACTCGATAAGTTCATCAGCCTCAGCATTGTGAAGTCCATAGATGCGGGCCACACCGTCACTTACCTGCAACACCGTACCCACTTCTTCAAGCTGCGCCGTAGTGTCAATGCCTCTGAGCTGTTCCAACAGCACCTCAGAAACCTCGCTTGCCTTAATACCGCTTGCCATTATATAATCCTACTATTCTTTTCAATCAATTCCTTTTCAACTATCCGCAACTTCCTGGCCACACTTGCATCCAGTCTGTAATCATCTATCTGAAGCATGAAACCGCCCAGAAGTTCAGGTCTGACAGACTCATTCCATTCAATGCGGTCTGACTTCGCGTTCCTGCGGATAATAACCTCAAGTTCAGCCCGCTGGCTGTCATTCAAATGATGGGCGACAGTCATCTCCACAGGAACGACATTGTACTTTCTTCTGTACATGTCGCAGTATGAAGATGCCATGAACGGCAGAGCTTCGCCGCGGCCGGCACGGACCACCAGTCTCACGAAGTCCTCCATAACGTCACACGCAGGGGAACCGTCATCAGACATCATTGCGGCAAACAGCAGTCTGCATTTCGGTTCATCCGGCACCGTGGGATCGGCAATACGCCCCATGATGTCCGGATACTGCACAAGACGTCTCGACAGGAGCTGCATCTGGGAATACACCTCATCCTGCATGCCCTTCTCCACCGCGTATGCAAGAAGAGCCTTCGCGTACCTTACAGCTACCGTCCCTATGCTCATTTCCTTTCTGCCGCCTCCACCTCGTCAATCATGCGGTCTATCATCTCTGTCTGGCCGTCACGATCCGACAGTTCCTTAAGTATCACCTTTTCAGCTATCCGGACTGAAATCTCAGCTACCTGTCTGCGAATGCCCCTGAGAGCCTCGTCACGTTCCTCGCGGATCTGGCTTCTGGCATCCTCAACTATCTTTCCGGCCGATTCACGGGCTTTCGTCTCAGCCTCGGCAATGATGCCATCACGACGTTCGTTAGCCTCCTTGATGATGCGCGCCTGCTCCTGACGTGTCTCCCTGAGCAGTTCATCGCATTCAGCCTGTATGCCCGCAAGTCTGTCATTGGCTTCCTTGGCTGCCTTCAGAGACTTCTCTATGTAGTCGTTGCGCTTGTCCACCATATCCGTCAGCATGGGGAAGCCCCACTTCATAAGGATGAAGAAGACAATACCGGCTGCAAGAAGCATCCAGATAATCGTACCGGTCTCCGGAATCAGAAGATCCATAATGAGGCTTTTCCGATGTTAGAGTACAATAGCTAAGAAACAGACAATCACTGCGAAAAGTCCCACACCTTCAACCAGACCTCCAATGATGATCATGGAACTTCTGATGTCACCGGCGGCCTCCGGCTGACGGGCGATGGCCTCCATTGCAGACTTGCCGATTGTACCGAGTCCCAAACCTGCACCGATAGCAGTGATAGCTGCACCGATAGAAGCACCAAACTTGCCGAGAGCTGCACCTGCAGCTGCCTGAAGAATTACTGATAATAACATAGCTGATAATTATTTAGTTGATTCGTTATCATTTTCCCTCACCCTGGACATCCCTATGAACATCGAGGAGAGCATTGTAAACACATACGCCTGGATGTACGCCACAAGCAGTTCCAGACAGTTCATGAATATCATAAACACTATTGATACGACAGACATCGGCGTTCCGATGAGAGGTCCGATATTTGCAGTGATGAATATTACGCAGGTAAGTGCCAGAATCACCGAGTGCCCGGCAGTCATGTTCGCAAACAGACGTACAGTCAGTGAGAATGGCTTCGTGAATATGCCGAAGAACTCGATAATCGGCATCAACGGAACCGGACACTTCAGGAAAACAGGTACGTCCGGCCATAGTATCTCCTTCCAGTATTCCTTCGTACCTAACACATTTACAGTAATAAAAGTAGTAATCGCTAAAGTAAGTGTCACTGCGATGTTACCGGTCACGTTTGCCCCTCCGGGAAATATCGGAACAAGTCCCATGAGGTTACTCAGGAAGATGAAGAAGAACAGCGACAGCAGCAGTGGAGTGAACCGTCTGTAATCTCTGCCTATTGCCGGCCTGATCACATCGTCAATAATCATGACCGACACCAGCTCGAAAAGCCCTACGAAGCCGCGTGGAGGCGTATCGGTCGGCTCGTGATGTCTATACCATCCGGCACACGACAATACAATGACGAGCAAAAGAATGCTGTTTATGACAATCCCGAGCGCCACCTTGGTCAGCGAGAGGTCCAGAGGACGTACTTCCATTCCCATTGAGTCTCTCTCCACTATCTTTCCCGTATAATTCCCGGTTTCGCTTATGTAGAAACCGTCATAGCCTCCTTTCTGCTTCAACTTATCGGACATAAAGAAGTGCCAGCCAGTCTCTTTACTGTGCAGAATGACGGGCAGGTATATGGCTATCTCCTTCTCGCCGACAGTTATGATATGCCACTCATACGAGTCTTTCAGATGTCCGAAAATGATTTCCTTCACATCTACAGGAATTCCGGGCTCCTCCACAGTCAATGCAGACTCTTCCGCAGCAGCTTCAGATGCCGGTTCAGCCTGTGCCGCTACAGATGCACCGGAGTTCTGCGGTATCAGCCAAAGAACTGCAAGCAGTAATATGTAAATCCACCTCTTCATTTCCTCACTGTTTTAACCAGCATCACCGTCTCACAGACTGACAGCACGAGATAGAACGTTGCAAAAGTCGCAATGAACGGTATGGCATACTCTTTCTCCACCAGGATATAAACCAGCACGAAAGCGAGCAGTAAAAGCATCTTCACAGGGCGGTAAACCGTCAGTGCCATCTGTACAGGTTTTCCTTTTTTCTCCATCAGATTACATAAAGCAAACATGAGAGCAAGCACTGAGATGAAAAGAACCGGTATCAGAAACAGCATGGGCGGGCAAATGGCAGGCCACACAAGTCCAAAAGCAGTGAAAGAAACTGCCGTCAGCAGTGCTACCAACACCAAATAAGTGATTATAAACTTCTTATACTTACCCATCAATCCACACAAACTGATATCTGATTGTTATTCACACTTGCGAATCCCCCTTTTATAGGGCACTCTACTATGCCATTCGCAGACTTGCACACTACTTTTCCGGTCTCGAGTACGGAAATGATAGGGGCATGGCGGTCCAGCACAGTGAAACTCCCGAGAGCCCCTGGCAGTGTCAGGCTTTCCGCTTCTCCTTCGAACAGAACCCCTGTCGGTGTAAGTATCCGTACGCTCAGCATAGCATTTGTCAGGCTCCTGCCTCCTCCAGAAGTTTACGTCCCTTCTCTATCGCCTCCTCTATCGTACCGACATTCAGGAACACCTGCTCAGGCAGATCATCCACCTCACCGTCCAGAATCATATTGAATCCGCGGATTGTATCCTCAATGCTCACCATGGTTCCCGGAACACCTGTAAACTGCTCCGCCACGGAGAACGGCTGTGAAAGGAAGCGCTGTACGCGTCTTGCACGCGCAACAACCAGTTTGTCCTCATCGGACAGTTCATCCATTCCGAGAATGGAAATGATGTCCTGAAGCTCGTTATATCGCTGTAGAATCTGTTTTACCCGCTGTGCCGTCTCATAATGTGCCTTGCCGACAATGTTCGGGTCCAGAATTCTGGAGGTGGACTCAAGCGGATCAACAGCCGGATAGATGCCCAGCTCTGAAATCTTACGGCTCAGAACCGTAGTGGCATCCAGATGGGAGAACGTAGTGGCAGGAGCCGGGTCAGTGAGGTCGTCAGCAGGTACATAAACTGCTTGTACAGAAGTAATTGACCCATGTATAGTTGAAGTGATTCTCTCCTGCATCTTACCCATATCGGAGGCCAGTGTAGGCTGGTATCCTACTGCCGACGGCATTCGTCCCAGCAGAGCCGACACCTCTGATCCGGCCTGTGTGAAACGGAAGATGTTGTCAATGAAGAACAGGATATCGCTGTAAGCGCCGTCACTGCCGGCACCGTCACGGAATGACTCAGCAACAGTCAGTCCGGAAAGTGCTACGGACGAACGCGCTCCAGGCGGCTCGTTCATCTGTCCGTAGATGAGAGTGGCCTGTGACTTGGCAACCTCGTCGTAATCTACCTTGGAGAGGTCCCACTCACCCTTCGCCATGCCCTCGCGGAATGCATCGCCATATTTGATGACACCGGACTCGATCATCTCGCGCAACAGGTCATTACCCTCGCGTGTACGCTCTCCCACACCGGCAAACACCGAAAAACCGTTGTCCTTCTTGGCAATATTGTTTATCAGCTCCATGATGAGCACCGTCTTGCCGACACCTGCTCCTCCAAACAGACCGATCTTACCACCCTTGCAGTACGGCTCCAGAAGGTCAATCACCTTGATTCCGGTAAACAGTACCTCTTCCACCGTTGACAGTTCCTCGAACTTGGGCGGCTCACGGTGTATCGGGAACGCTCCGTCCATGACCAGCGGCTTCAGGTCATCGACAGGATCCCCCACTACATTCATCATTCTACCTTTGATCTGCTTTCCGACAGGCATTTTGATAGGAGCACCCAGCGCACGTACCTCCATACCGCGTCTGAGTCCGGTGGTCAGATCCATTGCAACTGTGCGGACCATGTTCTCACCGATGTGCTGCTGAACCTCTACAATAAGCCTGCGGCCGTCATCCCTTGTTATCTCCAGTGCATCGAAGATGGACGGCAGCTCCTGTCCGTCGTTCTCGAACGCCACATCTATGACGGGGCCGACAATCTGTGCTATATGTCCTTTCAATTCTGACATCTTATCTTTCGTTACTTTTGAACCTTTCTTTTGAGAACTGAGCGTACAAACCACACAATCAGTACAATATACATCACGAGTGACAGCCACTCAGCCCAATTGGTACTCACCCATCCGTTCATCATCAGGTCAAGTCCGCCGAACTTCAGCGCTGCACTCACGACACCCATCAGAGCGCCGCCGGCGATGAATCCTGATGCGATCAGGGTACCATGCTCCACACGCGACGTATTCAGTCCTGCATCAGTCGAACGGCTTCCGACGTACCAGTTGATGAGACCGCCCACCACAAGAGGAATATTCAGATTGAACGGAATGAACATACCGAGCGCGAACGCCAACGCAGGAACATGACAGAAATTGAGCACCAGTGCAATGACAGCGCCTGTCGCATAAAGCCACCACGGAGCTCCCGTTCCTGACATCAGAGGATCAATCACCGCAGCCATCGCATTGGCCTGCGGAGCTACCAGCGCGTTCTCGCCTACGAAACCGTATGTCTTGTTCAGGATGATCAGCACACCTCCCACGGTCAGCGCGGAGACCAGTGTGCCGAGGAACTTCCAGCCCTGCTGTACTGCTGGAGTGGAACCGAGCCAATATCCTATCTTCAAGTCAGTTATGAATCCTCCCGCCATTGAGAGTGCTGTACACACGACACCTCCCATTATCAATGCTGATACGATTCCCTTCGGACCGTTGAGACCGACTGCCACCATAATCACTGACGCAAGGATAAGTGTCATGAGCGTCATTCCGGATACGGGATTGGAGCCTACAATGGCAATGGCATTGGCAGCCACTGTCGTGAACAGGAATGCAATGATTCCCACTACGAGTATTCCAACAACAGCGTGGAGCAGATTGAAGTCCATCACTCCGAAGAAGAAGAACAGGAATACTGCAATCAGCGCGGCAACCGTACCGAATATGACTATCTTCATAGGAAGGTCGCGCTGGGTACGGGGCATATCCATGGAAGCAGCGCCTTTACTGCCCTTCAGTTCGCGTCCGGCAAGTCCGACAGCACCTTTGATCACCGGCCAGGACTTGATGATACCCAGAATGCCGGCCATCGCAATACCGCCGATTCCGATATGACGGGCATAGCTCGTGAATATCACCTCAGGTTCCATATCGGCCACGCACATGCTCACTGCCGGGTTCAGACTCTGCAGGAAAGCATCGCTGAGCAACGGGAGAAGCGGCACAATCACGAACCAGACCACTGCGGAGCCGGCTGCTATGATGCATGCATACTTGAGTCCTACAATATATCCGAGACCCAGTACGGCAGCACCGGTATTGATGCTGAAGACCAGTTTGGCCTTGGTAGCCAGCGCTGCGCCCCATTTGCAGACACGCGTTGAGAACACCTCGGTCCAGGTGCCCATCGTAGCCACCAGAAAATCGTATATACCGCCTATCAGTCCCGACACGATGAGAGGCTTGGCCTGACCGGCGCCCTTCTCACCCGAAATCAGCACCTGAGTGGTGGCAGTGGCCTCCGGGAACGGATACTTGCCGTGCATGTCCTTCACGAAATACTTGCGGAAAGGTATCAGGAAAAGTATTCCGAGAATACCGCCAAGCAGCGATGACAGGAACACCTGCATGAAATTCACCGTCATTTCCGGATACTTGGCCTGAAGGATATAGAGAGCCGGCAATGTGAATATCGCACCGGCTACAATCACTCCCGAGCAGGCACCTATGGACTGGATGATGACATTCTCGCCAAGGGCATTCCTGCGTCTGGCCACGCTTGACACTCCGACTGCGATGATGGCAATCGGAATTGCAGCCTCAAACACCTGTCCGACCTTAAGTCCCAGATAGGCGGCGGCTGCCGAAAACAGCACAGCCATCAGGATTCCCCACCCTACGGACCACAGATTGGCTTCCGGATATGACTTCTTCGGTGACATCACCGGTACGTACTCCTCTCCCTCGCGAAGCTCACGACCGGCATTTTCCGGCAACTCCATCGTTGTTTTCTCTTCCTCCATATTATAAATTGGTATAGTCTGAAGTAATAGTCCACAAATATATCAAAAAGGTAGTAATTTTGCAACACAACTTATAAACAGATGGGCAAACAGACTGGCAAGATCAATGCCGAGATACTACGACTGGCCATTCCAAGCATTCTGGCAAACATTACCGTCCCTCTCGTGGGCATGGTGGATATTGCCGTAGCCGGGCATCTGACCGTCAATGCAGCCACTCTGATAGGAGGCATCTCCATCGGCTCCATGCTGTTTGACCTGCTTTACTGGAACTTCGGCTTCCTGCGCGTCAGCACCGGCGGACTGACAGCCCAGGCTTACGGAAAGGGAGACAGAGGAGAGTGTGCCAAGGTCCTGATGCGAAGCTTCGGATTATCGATGCTGATAGCTGTGGCACTGATAGTTATACAATGGCTTTTCGTACAGTTCGCCTTCCTGTTCGTCAAATGTACTCCTGAGGTCAGGGCACTGGCTTCCAAATACTTCTTCATACGCATCTGGGCCGCACCTGCCACTCTCAGCCTGATGGCTCTGAAGGGATGGTTCATCGGAATGCAGGACAGCGTCAGCTCAATGACCGTGGACCTGGTGGTCAACGGTGTCAACATAGCGGCAAGCATTTTCCTTGCAATGGGGCTCCCCGGTTTCGGCCGCTGGCATGGAATGGGATTCTCAGGCATTGCTGCAGGCACAGTCGCGGCACAGTATGCAGGCCTCATCACCGCACTCGCATTCGTTGGCGTGAAATACAGGGAAGTATTTTCAGGACAGCGCATGAAGGACATCGTCTCTGCCCTGAAGGAGAGAGAGACAAGACATTTCATGACAATGAACAGGGACCTCTTCATACGTTCGGTCTGTTTCATCGTGATTTATATAGGATACACGATGATTTCCGCCAGATACAGCGACATACTTCTGGCTTCGGCATCCATCATGATGAAACTGCTCATGATATTCTCCTATTTCACCGACGGATTCGCATACGCTGCAGAGGCAATGACCGGCAGATTCATAGGAGCCAGAGACAGTGCAAGCCTGAAAACCACCATCAGATACGTATTTGTCTGGAGCATCTCCATTGCCCTTCTGTTCACTGCGATATACTGGTTCGGAGGCGTTCCGATGCTTCGTGCCATGACCTCGGACTCAATCGTGGTGGACTGCTGCCGCCAGTACCTGCCCTGGCTCATCATAATGCCTCCGCTCGGCGTGATAGCCTTCACCTGGGACGGAGTTTACATCGGCGCCACCGCCTCGCGCCAGATACGCAACGCGATGATATGGTCTGTTGCCGCCTTCTTCATCGTCTGGTTCGCCGGAATGGCACTGCTCAGGAATTCCGATGCTGACGGCGGAGCCAACTGCATACATCTCCTGTTGGGCGCATACTTCGCACATCTCGTAGCACGAAGCATCCACCTCACCCTGCAGCGCCATTCCATTTTATAGGAATCCGCATCAGGACAGCATCACAAATCAATGTCCGGAATAACGGCAGACCGTATATACGAACTGTCTGTCAGAGCGTATGACGGTATTGAAAGATACCGGTGAAACTCGCCGGGAATCTGTCAGCAGGTCCTTGAGATCGTTACGCAGTCCCTCCCCTGTAAGTTTCAGGTAAGACTCCTTCATAGTCCATAGCCTGACGAATTCAGTCTCAGGATGCTCCGACGATGTAATCCCAGCAACCTCGGCTTCGCAGCAGCAGTAACGGACCAGATCCATTTTCAGAGTGTCAGGAATGCGTTCTATGTCACAGCCCACCGGCTCGTTGTCAATGACGCAGAGAACTCCGTTCGGACAATGGCTGAGATTGAAATGGATGTCGGGATGCCCCGCAAGAGAAGGTTTTTCGTGAGCTCCGTATTCAAAACGTACATCTTCCGTTATCCCGTATTCGCGCAGTCCCTCCTTCAGAAGCAGATATGCCTTGGAGCACAGAACACGTCCGGCCATGAACTTAAACGTCAGGGCCTTTTCCCTGCGCCACTCGGGAAGCTGCTGCAAATCACGCTCCAGCTCTTCCTGAGTCACGTCCTGCGGATGGTCAAACAAGCCGATGTACATATCTCTGCAAAATCATTTTTCAGCCGCAAGAATCATTCCCGTCGTCAGGACTGCAGTGCCTATGACCGCCATCCAGGTAATGCGGTCACCCAGCACCGAATACGCGAACAGCATCGTGAAGAACGGCTGACAGTAAATAAGGTTGGTGGTGCGGACCGTGCCTATCACACGCAGACAGGTGTTCCAGACGACGAAGCAGACCATTGACGCCACAACGCCGAGATATGCCAGACTGCCCCACACGACAGGTATGGAAAGTACCTCCATATCCATACACAGCGGATGAACCAGGAAATACGGCAGTATCGTGAGCAGTCCGTATCCGAACACCTTGCGCGTAATGAAGCGTGTGGAATACTTCGGCGTCAGGTTCTTCATCATCAGCGAATACAGTCCCCACGTAACCGCAGCCGCCAGAGCCAGAACATCGCCCTTGGGATTCAGCTGCAGCACCACCTCACCGTTATAGATAATCAGTACGACACCTGCAAAGGCAATGGCAGAACCCAGCACCTGCTTCAGATTCATCCTCTCGTCCTGATAGAATGCCGACAGGAGTATAGCAGTCAGAATCGGTGCGCTGCAGACGATGATGGCCACGTTGGATGCCGTGGAATAGTTCAGAGCCGTATTCTCCGACAGGAAATAAAGCGAGCCGCCGGTGATGCCGAGAAGCAGCATCAGCAGCTCATCCTTCACTGAGAAGGCAAAAAGACGCTTGGGCGAGATGAACCAGATAAGGAAATATGCCAGGCTGAATCTGTAGAAGAAGATATCAGCCGGCATAAGTCCATTGTTCAGCAGTATCTTGCTGGTGATGAACGTCTCGCTCCAGACCGCCACGACAATGAACGCGGCGGTCATGGCCAGTCTGTTCCTGGTTATCTCTTTCGTGACGTGCGTCAGTTAGATTCAGAGATAATACCCAGCTGTCTCAGCAGAGCCTCCGGCTGGGGATCATGGCCACGGAACTGGCGATAAAGTTCTGCGGGATCCACAGCACCGCCCGTTGACATCATCTTGAGGAATGCTCCGGCAGTCTCCTTATCATAGATTCCCTTCTCCTCGAACAGGGAGAACGCATCGGCAGCCAGAACCTCAGACCACTTGTATGAATAGTAGCCTGCACTGTATCCTCCGTTGAATATGTGGCTGAAAGCAGTGGAAGTGCAGCACTCGGGAACAGTCGGCAATGTCTGGATGGAGGCGATTGCATTCTGTTCGAACTCCGGCACACTGATTTCCGGTACGGAAGTGAGTGTATGCCATGCCATATCCAGCACACCGAACTGAAGCTGACGGACCTGATAGTAGGCAGCCAGATAGTTCTTGGCGTTTTTGATTTTTGCGATAAGTTCCTCCGGGATAGCCTCTCCGGTCTCATAGTGCTTGGCAAAGGTATTCAGGTAATCAGCCTCGTATCCCCAGTTCTCATTAATCTGCGAGAACAGTTCCACGAAATCGTGGTCCACATTGGTACCGGTCATAGACGGGTAGCGGCCCTGAGCGGTGATGCCCTGAAGAGAATGTCCGAACTCATGCAGGAAAGTCACAAACTCATCGTGAGTGATGAGTGCAGGCTTGTCACCGGCAGGTTTTGTGAAATTGGTAACGATACTGATGAGCGGACGCTCCTCCACGCCATCTGTCAGACGCTGTGTACGGAACTCTGTCATCCATGCCCCGCCCCGCTTTGTGGCACGCGGGAAGAAGTCGGCGTAGAACAATGCCAGATGTGCGCCTTCAGAATCCTTCACGTCAAACACCTTGACATCAGGATGATATACGGGAATGTCATTGCGCTGCTCGAAGCTCAGGCCGTAGAGTTTGCCGGCAAGCCAGAACACGGCATCAATACAGTCGTCTATCCTGAAATACGGCTTCAGTTCCTCATCGCTCAGGTCATACTTCGCAACTCTCAGCCTCTCAGCCCAGTAGGAGAAGTCCCAGGGCATGAGTTCGTCGCCCTCGAATCCGTTATCCTTGGCGTATGCCAGAATCTCGGCTACCTCCTTCCTGGCTGCAGGAAGTGAAGGTTCGATGAGCTGCTGCAGGAAATCCTGAACTGTAGCAACAGTTTTTGCCATGTGGTCTTCAATGGCATAATCCGCGTATGTTTCATAGCCAAGCAGATTGGCCATCTTATGTCTGATGTCAACTATCTGTTTGATTACTACAGTATTGTCAAATTCCGGAGCCAGTCCTTTGCTGTTGTATGCGCGGTACAGCTTCTCCTTCAGGTCACGACGTGTACTGTATTTCATGAAAGCCACGTAGCTGGGCTGTGACAGGTCGAACAGCCAGCCCTCCTGCTCCTTCTCCGCAGCCGCTGCAGCACCCTGCTCGCGTACGAATTCCGGCAGTCCGGCAAGGTCAGCCTCATCGGTCAGAAGCATTGAGAAGGCATTGGTCGCATTCAGGGCATTCTCCGAGAACTTCAGGGAGAGAAGACTGAGATCGTTCACGTACTGGCTGTACAGAGCCTTGTCCTCCGGATTCAGATTTGCGCCGCTGCGCACGAAGCCCTTGTAAGTGTTGTCAAGGAGCATTTTCTGATCCTGCTCCAGATTCAGTGAGTCGCGCTGTTCGTACACGGCCTTAACCCGCTGGAACAGTGAATCGTTCAGACTGACGTACATGGAGAACTCTGTGGTCATTGGCGAAATCTGCTCTGCAAGCTTCTGCAGTTCCTCTGTAGCATCAGCCTCAAGGATATTATAGAAAACGTGACCTACATCATTGTATCTCCTGCCGGCAAACTCCATCGCCTCAATCGTATTCTCGAATGTCGGAGCTTCAGGATTCCTTACTATGGCATCAATTTCCTTCTTTGCATCGGCAATGCTCTGCTCGAATGCGGGCAGATAGTGTCCAATCCTGATCTTGTCAAATTGCGGAGCACCGTATGGCAGGGGTGAATCCACAAGCAGAGGGTTCTGTTCTTCCATTTTACCATTACATGCAGCCATAGACAGGAGGGCAATGGCCGCCACAAACATTTTATTCATATTCATTTGTTTATTATCCGATTATCATCATGCGGCAGGAGTCTCAGACGCAGCCTGATCAACCTGTTCGGTCTGGGCGGCAGGCTTGTCCTTCGGCTTCGGCTCGTAAGGAAGTCCCCAGTTCTTGAGGCTGTTGGTGAAATATAATGCGCAGAATGCTATTACAAGTATTGCGAATATTCTCAGAAGCCACTTCTTCCATGGCGACATGACGTATGGGTCTGAACTTGAAGTAAACTTCGGCATTCTGGCAAGGCTGGTCAGTGTGGCACCGAAGCGCACGTTCACCAGGTTCTTTGCATTGACAGCCCATCCGTTGGCATTGAGCAGCGGAGAGAGGTTGCGTTTGCGGAGCTTCAGCCATGCGAGAATCATGGCAGGACCCGAAATAACAAGCATAATCACGGCAATGAGAATCACCCACTGCAGGAAGCTGAACTCAGACAGTTTGCCGGCGATAGTCGCAAGTGCTGCCAGAATGCCTGCAAATGCCAGACCGATGGCGGCAAAGATACCTGCAAATTTGCCGATGTCGAAAGGAGGCTTCTTCTCGCCGCCCTCCACACCTGCGGAGACGCTGGATGTCAGATTGTCCATGGACTTCGCATCCTTGTCGGCAGCAACCTTGCTGACCGTATCCTCAATGAACTGGCCCAGCTTGCGGTATGGACGCCAGAAGGCCTGTCCCACACTGATAGGACTGTCCACCACCTTTATCACAGTTGCATCCCAGTCATTGCCCTGCCGGTCGTAGAAGATGGCATTCTTGCCAACGCGGATATTGTTCACGTCACCACCGGTAATGACCGCAGCAATGGTCATTGTCTCAGTACTGTGGCGTGACACGCAGTCGCAGTAGGCGATGAACATGTTGCTCAATGCAGCCATAGCGTCCTGCTTGCCCATATCAGCCACCCTGATGCAGAGATCGCAGCTGCGCTGGTCGATATACAGGGTACCGGCCTGGAATATTGCAAGTTCGCCGGGGGTGTAGAAGTCCTTCATCGTCACGAAGTTGCACAACAGGCTGTAGAAATCGCGATGCAGATGGGTCAGTTTGTTGACGGCATCAATCGACTCGCTCTCGCTCTTGAGTGCGGCATCCTGCTCTATCAGCTTCAGAAGATCAGCCTTGCGGTCATCGGCCAGCAGCTGTTTCGCGGCATCGTAGCCGAGAGACTCCACGCTGGCACCTGCCTTGGCTGCGGTCCATGCATTGAAGGCATCGAATCTGGCGATGACGGACAGCCATTCACTCTCGGTAATTGCATCCTTCGATGCAAACTCCGAATCCAGGACGAGGGACTTCAATGTACTGAACGCTCCGTCCCAGGCCGGATTTATTCCACCGTTCAGAGGAAGCAGACAGTCCTTGCTGATTCTTGCCAGAGGATATGACGCAATCTCTTCATTGCCGGATGAGAGGTCACTGCCGCTGATAGCACCTATTCTCTCAACAGAAACATCCAGTACGCCGGTACTCTCATTGTGGAAATCCGCCAGTTTGCAGCGCATGAAGAAGTCTGCAACCTTGTCCTTGAGCGCAGCGCATGCCGCCCACGCCTCTGCTGTGCCGTCACCGAACGGGAACACGCCGGACTTGTCAGCCTGACCGGCCTCCACCCATGCCGTATATGCGGCAAGTTCAGCATAGAACTTCTCAGTCAGCTCAGCATTGATTCCTTCCACTCCGCTGCGGTCCTGAACAGAGCCTACGGCTGCGACAGTCTTGGCAATGATATCCTTCAGAGATTCGTCATCAGTGGATTCTGCAGTAATGACACCGTCTCCATTGAATCTGGTCTTGGCGAATATGGCAATACTGTCTGATGTGTCCGCAACGGATATCGTATCCTTGTCGAGTCCAAGATTAGAAAGTATCTGACCTGCCGATGCAAGCAGTCCGCGTCCCTCCTCCGTATCCTTGTTGAAGTCCGAAAATGACACTGTGTCCGACTTCTTGAGCAGGCAGTCCAGATTGCCCAGTGCATTCTTCAGCCAGTTGACGGTGGCAATCACATCATTCACATGTATTCTGCCGTCACCGTCCGCATCGACCATCGCCAGAGTCTGCTCGTCAAGTTCGAGTCCCTTGACAGGGCAGCTCAGTGCCGTCCACTGCTTCTGATCCAGTTCTCCGAGATGGGCGATGTCCTCGCCGCATTCGATATTCACTCTCGTCACTCCACCGATAGTGGAATAGTTCCATTTGTAGTTACTCATATATAATATCCTTTAGTTTTCTATTTCGACCCTCTTCACCTCATCTACACCTGTGATAAGCGAGATGCTCGCGATAGTCCTGGACAGTTCCTCCGCTGAATGGACACCGAAATCCACCGTGCAGTTCACTATCTGATCCGACATGACGGTATTCAGATTGACCATAGACAGACGCTGCTGCTCTACGATGCAGTCAATAATGTCATGCAGCAGATGGTAGCGGTCAATGGCCACAATGTTCAGGCGTACGACGAACAGTTTGGAGAGATCCACATCAAAATTGGCGGATACGATGGCATCTCCCTCCTCCGATGCAAGCCTGATAGCCTCAGGACAATGACGTCTGTGCAGAGTGATTCTGCCGAGACTGTTCTGGAATCCGACAACCTCGTCGCCGGGCAGCGGATGACAGATCGGACACAGCAGGAATTTCTCACCTTCATCGTGTCTGGTACAGCTCAGGAGATAGTTCTTCGCCTTTGTGCTCTTCACATAGTCCAGCCACTCACGCTGCGGATGCACCTCCTCGTTCGTACCTATCTCCACACAGTCGCCACGATGCAGTTCGGTCTTGACGGAACAAAGCCGGCCGTTCACCCTCGCGTATTGTGCATGCTCACCTATGTCGGTATGAAGCTCAAATGCGAAATCCAGCGCAGTGGCTCCCTGCGGCAGCAGTACGACCATGCCTTTCGGTGTGAGTACGTAGATATCCTCATTGTACAGAGACCTCGTCAGTCCCTCCATGAATCCTTCCGTATCGCGATGTTCCGCCATGTCCTTCAGAAGGTTCTGAAGCTTGCCGAGCCACTGCCTCATACTCTCCTCGTTGGTCTTGACGATGCAGCCGAGACGCGAATTGCGCAGCATCCTCTCAGATGAGATGTGCAGTTCCTCCCAGCAGCCCGGACGTCCGAGCAGTTTGACGTGGAAGCTCTGATAGCCGTTCTCCTTGGGTGCATCGATATAGTTGACAACGCTTCCGGGGCGTTCCTTGAACTTGTCGGTCAGCACGGAATAAATGAAAAGGCTGGTATCCTTCTCGCTCCATCCCTCGGAAGGCGTGTAGATGACGCGCACATAATGCTTGAACTCAACATGCGAGAAGTCCACGCTCTCCTTCTTCATATCGCGCCAGATACTGTAAGGCTTGCGGTAACGGACCTGAATGCGGGCATTGATTCCCCTGTTCTTCAGAATCTCATCTATTTCCTCCGTAAATGCCCTCACCGCATCGTCAGTGCGCAGTCTGTCACCTTCCAGCTGCTTCTCAATAGTCTCGTACTCCTGACCGCAGCGATATTTGAATGACAGATTCTCCAGTTCTGACTTGACATGGTAAAGGCCCAGTCTGTTGGCAAGCGGAGCATAGAAGAAATCCGTTTCACCGGCAATCTTCATCTGCTTGTCAGGCTTCATCGAACTGAGCGTACGCATATTGTGCAGACGGTCAGCCAGTTTTACCATAAGGGCGCGGATGTCATAATGTACGGAATCCATTATCTGGCGGAAATTCTCCACCTGCTTGGATTGTCCGTCCTGAGTCTTCTTGCGTTTCGTCACGACATCCACCAGGAAAGCCACATCCTCGCCGAAGCGCTCCCTGATTTCTTCAATTGTGTGAGGGGTATCCTCCACGACATCATGCAGGAAGGCAGCTATGACCGCGCTGGCTCCAAGTTCCAGTTCCTCCGCCACAATACGTGCCACGGCAATCGGATGGATTATGTACGGCTCGCCTGTCTTGCGCTGCTGGCGGCTGTGAGCCTCGAATGCCATTTCGAAGGCATCCCTGATACGTTTCATCTCACTGGACGTACACCTGCCCTTCATGACGGTGAAGACCTCTTCAGCCGACTTTCTGATCTGCTCCTCGGTAATCATATCACATTAAACTCTAAGTCTTTGCAAAGATAACAAAAAAACTACCTGCGTATTGTAAGCACACCTGCCGAATACGGCTCCAGATTCAGTGTAACCTTGCCTCCGGACACGGTCGGAGTCATTTGCTTCAGTGCTACGGCATTCTTGTTCTCCATGCTGTTGGCAGCCATGAGATCACCCGGTGCGTAGTACTCGTATGCGGTTTCCGACACATCCGTCCATGTGCCGGTAACATTGAGTCCACAGGCATTTTCCGTAGGATTCACAATCTTGACAATCACGTCGCGGCCATTCTCCGACAATGTTGTGGTAATGCTGATGTCTCCGGTCTCGCCCGTGTAGGACAGACGGTATCTGGAGAAATGGTCGTACCAGAGATTTGTCACCTGATAGTTAGGCGCCACGAACAGATCCTTGTAGTCGAAATTGATGAAGGCATTGTTCCAGTCCGGAGAGTCCGTACGGCGTATGAACAGTGCAGCTGCACCCATCGCCACCACATCTTTCTGTTCGCACATGTTCAGGAATCCTCCTGCAAACAGGCCGGTACGCCAGTCGGTGCTGTTCAGATTCCACTCGGAGATGAACAGCTTAATATTCGGATTCGGGCCCTCGGCAATCATCTTAGCATATCTGTCATACTGTTCTCCCAGTCGTTTCGGCCCGCTGGCATAGCCATTGGCCCCCTCATAATGGTGCAGACTCATGTAGTCGAAATAGTTGCCGGAACGCTTGATGAAATCCGCATCCTCTGAAAAGCCTCCACAGGCGATTATCCTGATATCGGGATCTATCCCGCGCATGGCTGTGGAGAACTCGATGAGCGACTTCTCATACTTCTCTATGCCCATTTCCCACATCTCGTTGTCTATCTCCCAATACTTGACGTTGTATGGTTCAGGATGGCCGTTGGCGGCACGTCGGGCACCCCACTCGTCTGTGGCCGGAGCATTGCAGTAGCGGAGCCAGTTCAGGGCGTTCTGCAGAATCGCCTCATGTTCCTCTTCCGGACGGTCGAATCCTACGCTGACCACAATGACCGGTTCAGAACCTATCTCACGACAGAAGCGTATGTACTCGTCCGTACCGAATGCATTCTGGTCATAGTCCATCCACATCCAGTGATCCCAGCGCTGCCGCTTCTCCTGCGGACCTATACCCCACCGCCAGTCGTACTGGGCCACATATCCACCGCCTGGCCAGCGGAGACATGTCGGATGCAGATCCTTTACGGCGTTGAAGATATCAGGACGGAACCCGCCCAGGTCACGACCTGACTGCGTCGTCATGCTCACCTCGTCTATCTGGACATATCCGTTCTCGACACATATTGCGAACTCTCCGTCACCATTATATTCCGACGGCATCATCTCGAACTCGTACCGTTTCCATTCAGAGCCCGGCACCCCCAGTCTGCATGACGCCACGACATTGCCTCCATTCTGCAGTTCGACGGACAGACTGCCATTGCCTCTGGCATGGATGTAGCCGATATACTTCTCACCCCTGATGATGTTCTGAGGTCCCTGCTTTACGCCGGACCTGCCATTTGCCGTAATCTTCTGGGAGTACTTCATGTTCACGGCATCGCCCTTCACGAGCTCGAAACGGCCGTCTCCGAAACTCTGCCACTGAGGTGCCACATCCGGAATGCGGACATCCTCGGGCGTACCCTCGAAATAGACCTCCCTGCCGTTCAGAGACGTCACACGGATGTTTCTATACAGTGCCTCCGTATAATTGACCCAGAGCACTATGTCATTTCTGCCTGTTCCTGTCAGGCCATCTTTCTTCAGAATCTGTTTTCCGTCCCAGAATGTCCTGACTTCACCGCCCTTGCAGACGATGCGCAGACTGTGCCACTCGCGGTTTTCATTCACCTGACTCCCGTCTGCATCAGCGGACACGATGGCATCGAGCGTCTTCACGATGCGGGTGCGGCCGCCGAACCCGGCAGTCTCCTTCTCCGTCATTGCCGCAATCGAGAACTCAGGAAGAGTGCCCTTCTGCATGGCCTGTCTGGCCTGTGCATTGGCGGCAGCCTCTATCTGAGACTGGGTCTGAGCCGTGTTCAGCACCCTCGCCTCGTACTTCGGGTCATGAAGGCGGAAGAATACGGGCTCGCCGTTTTCGCCGTTCCGGAAGGCAATGCGCATGTCCAGCAGGCCGCCGCTCCATGCCCGTCTGGCCAGACGGTATGCACGCCAGTTCACATCCATGGTGATTTCGTAATCATCAGCCGGAACAGAAGTGATGTTCAAAGGCTGCTCATACCTTGTCGGGGAATGGAGCACGTCATCGTCATCCATGAACCACCCGTCGAAGTATCCGTCACGCGGTGGAATGCCGGGATAGTGCTCAGGCTCGAACGAACGCTCGTACAGAAGCTCCTGCCACACACCGTTGTTGGCCGAGAAGTATATATGCTCAAACAACTGCCCGTACAGCATCGGGTCAATGTAGCCGGACGGAGTCCTGTCGTCAATGTCAATGCTGACAGCGTTCTGTGCTGATGCTTCCGACACTGCGGAGAGTGCCGCAGCGAACATCAGACTGCAAAGAAAAGTTCTCATATACATATTTTTGAATCTGTTTTTGAAATGTTCGATTAAATATTTTATGAAAGATTTTCGAGATGAAAATTTGGTTATTTGAAGGAGCAATGGGGATTCCATTGTGACTGAAAAGAAACGGATTTTCAGCCGGAAAGATTTTATAAAAGATTAATTGGAACATTTCAAAAACAGATTCTTATTCGTAACTGACAAAAGTAATGAAAAGAAGTAAAACTACTGCACAAAGAATCCCGCAGTTTGATAACTTTGCAGTCCGATATGAAGTCCGATATTAAAAGGTCCAAGGAGAATCCGGCCACAAACCGGCCGTCACCGTTTGTCTGCGGTGTACGCGACGGAATACCGATAGGTCTGGGATATTTTGCAGTGGCCTTTTCGCTCGGCATCATCGCGCGCAAGGCCGGCCTTACCGCAGTAGAGGGATTCATCGGGAGCCTGCTGACCAGAGCCTCTGCCGGGGAATACGGAGTCTATACCCAGATTGCCACGGAAGCTGCATTTGCAGAAGTGGCGCTCATGTGCATCGTAACCAATCTGAGATATCTGCTGATGGGAGCCTCCCTGACCCAGAAGTTCCATCCTGACACTCCACAGTGGAAGCGCGTTCTTCTGGCCTGTTGCATCACAGACGAGGTCTATGGTATCTCCATCGCATACAGAGGCTGGCTTGCACCGTCTTACACCTACGGTGCAATGCTCATCTCAGGACTCATGTGGGCTTCGGGCACAGCATCGGGCATAATAGCGGGAAGCACGCTGCCGGTCAACATCGTATCCGCCCTGAGCGTAGCTCTGTACGGAATGTTTCTGGCCATCATAGTCCCGCCAGCCAAAAGAGACAGGGCACTGCTCATAGCTGTCATCGTCAGTTTCCTGGCAAGCTGGCTGCTCCAGATCACGCCGGTCATACGCGAAATGGATGCCGGCATGCGAACCATCATACTCACCGTCGTCATCTCGGCCGCTGCCGCATGGATCAGACCGGTCCGCACGGAAAAGGGTGCCTTCGGGCCCAAGGGACTTAACTACACTGACAATGGAAAGGCATAGAATCATCATATACATAGTCATCATGATTGTGATGACCAATCTGATCCGGGTGCTTCCCATCGAGCTTATCAGAAAGCGTATCAGCAACCGTTTCGTAAGAAGTTTTCTCTATTACGTACCGTACGTCACACTGGCTGTAATGACATTCCCCGCCATCACTCAGGCTTCCGGCTCAACGCTGGCAGGTGCGCTGGCCTTCATAATAGGAATAGCCGGAGCATGGTTCGGACTCGGCCTCCTGCCTGAGGCACTGATATGCTGCGCCGTAGTCCTGGCGGTACAGTTCCTGATGTAATATTGGCTCTTTCAAAGTTTTCATAGCGGCTGGAGGTGTTGTCCCTTTTATTTTTCAACATATTTTTATCCTGATATCTGGAACACATAGCTATATTTGCAGCGGTAAGCCATGAATCACATCAGATGATGCATAGGCATACCA
>JAKSIW010000002.1 GCA_024398555.1 Bacteroidaceae bacterium
CCGCCGCATGACATACCGGCTGCGGCAATGTTGTCCAGGTCAAGTTTGCCGTAGTAGATGCTTGTCTTGTCGGCATTCTGAGCGCATGCCCAGTTTATTGCGTCAATGAGCTGGCTTGATTCCGAGCGTCCGCCGCCGCGCTGACCTTCCTCAGGCATAGGGCCGATTGCCACCACGAGGAATCCGTTGGATGCAATCTCGTTCAGGAAGTTCAGATGCTCCCATGGAGAGTTGTTGCACGCTCCATTGCCCCATACCAGGACAGGGAGGAGATTGTCCTTGCCGAAGGCACCAAGGTCCTGCGGACGGAAAATAGTGTGAGTGGCGATGGTTGAATCGCTTGCCATGACGGCCTTGTAAGCACCGCTTCCTCCCTCTTCAAGGATTCTGCTACGGGTCTCATTGTTCTGTGCCTGCTGAGTGGAGCAGCTTACGCACATTGCCAATGCAGCAATTACTGTCAGTTTTAAAGATTTCATATAAGTAGATTAATTGGTTGGTTGATTCAGGGATTGTCTGAAGAACTTGTCAACGATGAGTGCGATGGCTCCGTCGGATGTGACACTTGAAATAACCGGTATGTCATGTCTTTATTCTCTTATTGAAAAATAAATTTCATGCTTAATGAATTGCCTGATTGCAAACATATATAAAAAATGTAACCCGTGAAAACTATCGGCGTTCTGCTGTGCGTTTCCACGCTTCAGGCAGAAATACTGTGATGTCAGTTGCTGCCATTGATATCTGTCCGAGACGGTCGGCAGCAATATCACCGGCCAGACCGTGTATGAAAACGCCGAGCCGGGTGGCATCGTATTGACTGAAGCCCTGTGCGCAGAGTGCCAGCAGTATGCCGGTCAGGACATCCCCGCTGCCGCCTGTGGCCATGCCGGGATTGCCGGTGGTGTTGACGGAACTGTCACCGTCGGGCGATGCCACTACCGTCGCGTGGCCTTTCAGAATTACGTTACAGTTGTATTTTACTGCAAATTCTGATGCCTGCTCTGTACGTCTGCCTTTGCTGTATGACTGGCCACAGCATTTCAGAAGCCTGTCAAACTCACCCGGATGCGGGGATATTACTGTTCCTTCCAGCAAATCCAAACGGTCGGACGATGCGATTATGTTCAAGGCATCGGCATCAAGAATGACAGATGAATGTCCTGCAAGGTTATGTATGCATGTCAGAAAATTCAGTAATACCACCGATGTCTGCTCCGAAATCCCGAGTCCGGGACCTATTGCAATGGCGGAATGGATCTTCTGCAGAGTGGCGATATCGGTAATGGGGTTGGTCCAATGTTCGGGTACGGTCTCCCAGCACTGTGCCCCGTTTGTACGGACCATTGCTTCAGGAACTGCGGTCTGAAGTATGCTGCGGTTGCATTCCGGGGTGGAGACTGTCAGCAGGCCGATACCGCTTCTGATACTGGCCTGTGCGGCCATTATTGCGGCTCCGGCCATTCCGTAGCTGCCTGCTATCAGAAGTCCGTGGCCGTAGGAGCCTTTGTGACTGTCAATGTCGCGTGGACGGCATAGTGCAGTTGCATCCTTAATCCCGAATTCTTCTGTCGTCATCGCTACGGGTGCTGTCTTTATGAATGGATGTTATTTGAACCTGTTTCCGAGGTAGGCTGCGGCGGAATCGGCGCAGCGTTCGCCATCGATGGCTGAGGATACTATGCCGCCGGCGTAACCGGCACCTTCGCCGCATGGGAACAGACCGCGCAGAGTGACGTGCTGCAGTGTTTCTGCATCGCGTACAATGCGGCAGGGAGAGGAGGTACGGGTCTCGACTGCAATTATCGTGGCCTGTGACGAGAGGAATCCGCGGCAACTCTTTCCGAACTGGATGAAGCCCTGACGCAGACGTGAGGTGACGGCCTTCGGCATCCAGAAATGGAGTGGGGAGGAGACAAGTCCGGGGGCATAGGAACTTTCCGGCAGGTCGAAACTGAGCTTGCCGTTCACGAAATCTGTCATGCGCTGTGCGGGGGCGGTCTGACGCATGTTGCCGGCCAGCCAGCACTGCTTCTCCAGTTCCTCCTGGAAACGCATCATCACGAGCGGGTCGTTCAGTTCTGCTTCGTTAAGCACAATATCCTCAACATGAGTCTCCACAACCATTCCGGAATTGCTCCAGCGGGAGTTGCGGCCTGATGGTGACATCCCGTTCACTACAATCTGCTGCGGGCCTGATGCCGCCGGTACAACGAATCCGCCCGGACACATGCAGAAACTGTAAACGCCGCGTCCGTCCACCTGGGTGACGAAACTGTATTCCGCTGCAGGCAGATACTTGCCGCGACCGTAGCGGTTGTGATACTGTATGCAGTCAATGAGCTCTGACGGATGCTCCAGACGGCATCCCACTGCCAATGATTTGGCTTCGATGCCATAGCCGTTTGCCGCAAAATTGCGATACACATCGCGTGCCGAGTGACCTGTGGCTAAGATGACAGGGCCCATAAACTCGCATTCACCGTCCTGACTCACCGCTCTGATACCGATGACGCTGTCTTCACGTACTGTCAGTTCGGTCATCTTTGTCTGGAAATGCACCTCGCCGCCGCATCTGATGATGGTCTCGCGCATATTCTCAATGACACGCGGGAGCTTGTCTGTGCCGATGTGGGGATGTGCGTCGGACAGGATTGCCGGGCTCGCCCCGTGTTGGCAGAAGATGTTCAGAATGCGGTCCGTATTGCCCCGTTTCTTGCTGCGCGTGTATAGCTTGCCATCGGAATAAGCTCCGGCACCGCCCTCGCCGAAACTGTAGTTGGATTCCGGGTCAATCTTGTGTGTGCGGGTGATTCCTGCGATATCGACCTTGCGGTCATGCACGTTCTTGCCGCGTTCTATGACAATGGGCCGCAGTCCGAGTTCGATGAGACGCAGCGCCGCGAACAGACCTCCGGGGCCGGCACCTACGACAATGACCTGCGGTCTGCCGTCCACGATAGGGTAGTCGATGGAGCAGAATTCGTCCTTTGGCGGTTCCTCTCCAATGAAAACTCTCAGAGTCAGATTGACATAGACTCTCTTCTGACGGGCATCGATGCTTTTCTTGAGTGTGCGCACACTGGTGATGGTACGCTTGTCAATGGCGCACTCGCGCGACACGCTCTCTTTCAGAACCTGCTCGTTATAAGCGAACTGCGGTTCGAGCCGCATCTGTATCTCCTTTATCATGACTGTCCGGAAATTATCCGAAAATGTTGCGGAAGGCCTCCTCGACCTTCTGAACAGGAATTATTTCGATATTGTATTTGGACTTGTCCAGTCCGTGCATATTGTTCTTTGGAATGATAATCTGTCCGAAACCGAGTTTCTGAGCCTCGCTGATGCGTTGCTCAATGCGGCTGACGGGACGGATCTCGCCTGACAGACCGACTTCGCCCGCCATAGCGATGGTCCTGTCTACAGCCACGTCCAGATTGCTTGACAGAATTGCGGTGATGACAGCCAGGTCAATGGCCGGGTCGTTTACGCGAATGCCTCCGGCAATGTTCAGGAACACGTCCTTCTGGCCGAGCTTGAATCCGACCCTTTTCTCCAGTACCGCCAGCAGCATGTTCATCCGCTTCACGTCGTAGCCGATTGCACTGCGCTGCGGGGTTCCATAGACGGCAGTGCTGACCAGTGCCTGCACCTCGATGAGAAATGACCTCACCCCTTCAAGCGTACTGGCAATGGCCACTCCGCTCATGCCCTGATGGCTGTCCGACAGCAGCAGCTCCGACGGGTTGCTGACCTGTCTCAGACCGTTCTGCCGCATTTCGTATATGCCGAGCTCGCCGGTGCTTCCGAACCTGTTCTTGATGGGACGGAGTATGCGGTACAGATAGTGCTGGTCGCCTTCGAACTGGATGACAGTATCTACGATATGTTCCAGAATTTTCGGCCCTGCAATGCTTCCCTCCTTGGTGATGTGGCCGATGAGTATGACCGGAGTCCCGCTCTCCTTGGCGTATTTCAGCAGCGATGCCGCACATTCGCGTATCTGAGTGATGCTTCCTGCTGACGAATCCACATATTCCGAACTGATGGTCTGTATGGAATCGATTATTACCAGTTCGGGACTTGTCTGTCTGATATGCTCGTAGATGTTCTCAAGCGATGTTTCGCAGAGAATCATCAGGCCTTCATTATCAATGGAAATGTCTTTTGAATCCGCGTCCTGTCCTGCCAGCCTCTCCGCACGCATCTTTATCTGCCGTGCGCTTTCCTCCCCCGACACATACAGTATGTTCATTCCGCCCAGCCGCATGACCGTCTGGAGAATCAGAGTGGATTTGCCAATGCCCGGCTCTCCGCCAAGCAGAACCAGTGAACCACGAACCAGCCCTCCTCCGAGTACGCGGTCCAGTTCACCGTCGTTCATGGCTATGCGGGGCTCGCTGCCAGTTTCAATCTCACTCAGACGGCAAGGCCTCTGTGCGGCATTCCCTGAACCTGCGGCCGATGCGCTTCTCCTGACTGCTGCGGCTGCGGGAACAGCCTTGACGGTCTGCTCCACAAATGTGTTCCACTGCCCGCAGGACGGGCATTTGCCGCTCCATTTCGGCGAATCATAGCCACAGTTGGAGCATACATATACGGTCTTGTCCTTATTCGTTGCCATTGTTCTTCTCCAGTTTCATCCAGAGGAATATTCCCCGGACGGCGTTGATCAGGTAAAACATTTCAAGTACGAACTGTATGGCGGCGTGAGGCGTTCCTGCCTTCCACGAGATAATCCATACGATTCCCATCACTATATCCATCGCAATCCAGAGGAACCACTGCTCTATGAATGCGAAAATCAGCACGAACTGCGTGACGATTGCTACCGATACTGCCGCTGCATCGCTCAGGGGCTGTGTATCGTCGGTGAATCTGCCGAGAACGAAGTTGAATCCGAAAATGAGTACTGCACATGAACAGACCATAAGTATTCTCTGCGGCCAGCTCATCCAGCGGGTTCTTACGACATTGGCCTCAGGAGCGAGACGGCGCTTCCTCCATTTTGCCCAGCCGAAGAACTGCATCGGAACATTGTAGAGTATGTAGAAGGCGGCCATCGCATATATCCCGGAACGGAACATGATGAAGCCCAGTATCAGCGAACCGAGCAGACCGAACACGAAGTTCAGCATGTGCCCCTTCGCCCCGAAAATCACGCATAGTATGCTGAGCGCACCTCCCGCGAAACTGAGCGCGGAGAACCCGCCCGTGACAATGCTGACAGCCAGGCTTGTCAGCGTGAAGCCCAATATGATGAACAAATCCCAGACTGTGAAATCATTCCAGCCTGTCTGACAGCCTGTGCCACTTCCTGAATGCTGCTTCATTATCTTCTTGAATTCCTGTCGGTATTATTGTACATCCGGACACAAAAGTAACTATATTTTTCCGTATCAGTGACGGGAGATTCAAACACAGCTGCGTTTTGTTGCCGAAACCATGGGAAATGTGTACTTTTGTCAGGAAAAAGTATTTGGGCATGAAGGTTTTGAAGTTCGGCGGCTCCTCGGTAGGGTCGAATGATAGTATTCTGAATGTAAAGAAGATAGTCGAAGGGCAGGACGATGATGTCATCGTTGTGGTCTCTGCATTGGGAGGAGTGACCGACAGACTGATTGCAACCGCAGAGATGGCTGCTTCAGGCAATGCGCACTATGAACGGGAGATTGCTGCGATGCTGGCCAGACACGAAGCCATGATAAAGGATGTAGTGCCGGGTGTAAACCGCAGGAAGGCGTACAACAGTGTGAGAAAACTGTTCGGAGAGCTCTCCAACATCATGAACGGACTGTTCCTTATCCACGATCTGTCTGACAGCACGCTTGATACTGTTGTCAGTTACGGAGAACGTCTGTCATCGAATATCGTGGCCCAACTCGTCGGGGACATACGCCTCTTTGATGCCCGGGAATTCATAAAGACCGAGCATGGCCGTCATACAATCGACAGTGAGAAGACGGAAAGGCTTATCAGAGAGACATTCAGGGAAATGCCGCACCGCTCATTGGTCCAGGGGTTCATTGCTTCGGATACTGAGACGGGCGATGTCACAAATCTGGGACGTGGAGGTTCGGACTATACAGCTTCGCTCATTGCCGCGGCACTGGATGCTGATTCTCTGGAGATATGGACGGATGTGGACGGATTCATGACCGCAGATCCGCGTGTCATCAGCACGGCCTATACAATAAGCGAACTGAGCTACGTGGAGGCAATGGAACTCTGTAACTTCGGCGCTAAGGTCGTGTATCCGCCTACGATTTATCCCGTATGTCTGAAGAATATACCCATCCGTATCAAGAATACTTTCAATCCCGATGCGGACGGAACGATAATAGTCAAGGAACTTCCCGACAATTCCAAGTCCATCAAGGGTATATCCAGCATCAACGATACCGCTCTGATCACGATGAGCGGACTGGGAATGGTGGGCGTGATTGGAGTGAACTTCCGCATCTTCAAGGCACTGGCAGGCAAGGGAATCAGCGTGTTCATGGTGTCTCAGGCTTCGTCTGAAAACAGTACTTCCATAGGTGTGCGCAATGTGGATGCCGACAGCGCATGTGACGTGCTGAGCCAGGAGTTCTCCCGGGAGATTGAACAGGGACAGATATTCCCGATTCATGCAGAGAAGAATCTTGCGACAGTCGCAATTGTGGGCGAGAACATGAGACGCAACCCCGGTATTGCCGGCAAACTGTTCGGAGTGCTGGGAAGAAATGGAATCAATGTCATTGCCTGCGCACAGGGCGCATCGGAGACCAACATCTCGTTTGTGGTGGAATCCAAATCCCTCCGAAAGTCTCTCAATGTCATCCATGACTCGTTCTTCCTCTCGGAATATCAGGTGCTGAACCTCTTCATCTGCGGAGTCGGTACGGTGGGCAACAGCCTCATCAATCAGATCCGTCAGCAACGCGAGAAACTTATGAGGGAGCGCGGACTGAAACTGAATGTCGTGGGTATCGCCCGTGGCAGCAAGGCGATCTTCTGCCGCGAAGGCATTGAACTGAAGAACTACCGGGAACAGCTTGAGAAGGGCGAAGCCAGCAATGTTGACAGACTGCGTGACGAAGTGATAGGGATGAACATCTTCAACTCCGTATTCGTGGACTGCACTGCCAGCAGCGAGGTAGCCGGTCTTTACGGAGATTTCCTGAACAACAACATATCCGTAGTGGCAGCAAACAAGGTGGCGGCATCCTCGGACTATGAAAACTATGCGTCTCTGAAACGGACTGCCCGTAAACGTGGCGTCAAGTTCCTGTTTGAAACGAATGTGGGTGCTGGATTGCCTGTGATCAATACAATCAATGACCTGATAAACAGCGGTGACCGCATACTGAAGATTGAGGCCGTCCTGAGCGGTACTCTCAATTTCATATTCAATATGCTCAGCTCCGAATGCACGCTCAGTGATACCGTACGTCTGGCAAAGGAGAAGGGCTACAGCGAACCTGACCCGCGTATCGACCTCTGCGGAAAGGACGTCATGCGCAAGCTGGTGATTCTGGCACGTGAAAGCGGCTATAAGGTGGAGCAGAGCGATATCGTTACTGCGCAGTTCATTCCGCAGGAACTTCTGGACGGTTCGCTTGATGAGTTCTGGTCACGTCTTCCCGAGTTGGATGCCGAGTTCGAAAAGCGTCGTCAGGCTCTTGTGGAACAGGGACTGAGATGGCGGTATGTCGCAAGAATGGAGTACGGCAAATGTTCCATTTCGCTCAGCGAAGTGAACGAATATCATCCATTCTACAATCTGCAGGGCAGCAACAATATCATTCTGCTGACAACGGAGCGCTACAAAGAGTATCCGATGATGATTCAGGGCTATGGGGCCGGTGCATCCGTTACGGCAGCCGGTGTCTTTGCCGATATAATGAGCATTGCAAATATCTGATATGAAGTATATTATCATTCTGGGGGACGGGATGGCCGACTGGCCGGCAGAGCAGTTGGGAGGAAAGACGGTCCTTCAGGCGGCCCGCAAGCCCTATATGGATATGCTGGCCCGTCTGGGTCGTACCGGTATGCTGAAGACGGTCCCTGACGGATTTACGCCCGGCAGCGAGGTCGCCAACATGGGCGTGCTCGGCTACGATGTGAACAAGGTGTTCGAAGGTCGCGGCGTACTTGAGGCGGCCAATATCGGAGTCGATATCCGTGAAGGTGAGATGGGAATGCGCTGCAATATCATCTGTGTTCAGGACGGCTGCATCAAGAATCATTCCGCAGGTCACATTTCCACAGAGGAGGCATCTCTGCTCATAGATTCTCTTGAGAAGGAATTGGGTACTGACAGAATTCACTTTCACTGCGGAATCCAGTACCGTCATCTTCTTACAGTGATGGGAGGGGACAAGAGAATCATCTGCACTCCTCCGCATGACGTGCCCGGGCAGCCTTTCATTCCACTGATGGTGAAGCCGGAAGTACCGGAGGCTGAGGAGACGGCGAATCTCCTGAATGATCTGATACTGCGTTCTCAGGAGGTGCTGGGGAATCACCCCGTGAATCTGCGGCGCATCAGCGAGGGCAGAGATCCGGCAAACAGTATCTGGCCGTGGTCTCCGGGCTATCGTCCCCGCATGAACACTCTGTCTGATATTTTCCCGTGCATACGCCGCAGTTCCGTCATTTCCGCTGTGGATCTGATAAAGGGTATCGGGCATTATGCGGGAATGAATGTGATTGACGTTGAAGGCGCTACGGGCCTGTTCGATACCAATTATGAGAACAAGGCCAGAGCTGCCGTTGAGGCTCTCCGTACGGATGACCTCGTATATGTTCATGTTGAAGCTCCTGACGAGGCCGGACATGAGGGGAATGTGGCATTGAAACTGCGTACCGTGGAGGATCTGGACAGCCGTCTGATAGGTCCCATATATGAAGAGGTGTCCAAATGGCAGGAGCCTGTCTGCATTGCGGTTCTTCCGGATCATCCCACTCCGTGCGCCCATCGCACACATACATCCGATCCGATTCCTTTCCTGATATATTGTCCGGGAATGGAGGCGGACGGAGTCTCTGCATTTGACGAAGATTCCTGCAAAAATGGCATCTACGGCCTTCTGACGCAGGGAACTGACTTTATCAGAATCTTATTGAAACAGGATTGAAGCAATGAAATACTACAGCACAAACCATAATTCGGAGAATGTCTCTCTCCGCGATGCCGTCGTAAGGGGACTCGCTCCTGACCGTGGACTTTACATGCCTGAGAAAATCAGACATCTGCCGGACGAATTCTTCCGTGATATTGACGGAATGTCACTGCAGGAGATATCATACATAGTTGCGGATGCGTTTTTCGGAGAGGATATCCCGGCTGGGGATCTCAGGAAAATTGTCTATGATACAATGGCATTTCCCATCCCTGTGGCCAAAGTTGAGGAGAATATTTATTCTCTGGAACTGTTCCATGGTCCGACACTGGCATTCAAGGATGTGGGCGCACGGTTCATGGCCCGACTGCTGGGCTATTTCAATCGCGATGAGAAGCAGCTTGTGAACGTTCTGGTTGCGACTTCCGGCGATACCGGCAGCGCTGTTGCCAACGGATTCCTTGGGGTGGACGGCGTTCATGTCTATGTCCTGTATCCCAAAGGCAGGGTGAGCCCGATTCAGGAGTGCCAGTTTACCACATTGGGACAGAACATCACCGCAGTGGAGGTGGACGGCGTGTTTGATGATTGTCAGGCACTTGTCAAGAATGCGTTTATGGATGCCGAACTGGGTTCCCGCATGAAACTCACGTCAGCCAATTCCATCAATGTAGCGCGTTTCCTGCCTCAGTCGTTCTACTATTTCGGAGCGTATGCGCAGATGAAGGCGCTTGGAAAGGCTGACAGCCTTGTCATCTGTGTGCCGAGCGGCAATTTCGGGAACATTACCGCCGGACTGTTCGGCTGGAAAATGGGTCTGCCGGTCAGACGCTTCATTGCCGCCAACAATGCCAATGATATCTTCTACAACTATCTGAACAGCGGTGTCTATTCTCCCAAACCTTCCGTCCCGACTCTGGCGAATGCCATGGATGTGGGTGATCCGAGCAATTTCGCCCGTGTCCTGGACCTGTACGGAGGCTCGCACAGCGATATCTGTGCCGGTATCAGCGGTGCTACGTATTCCGACGGGCAGATTCGTGAGACATTGCGCGAAGCATATGAGAACACCGGATATCTGATGGATCCTCATGGAACCTGCGGATATCGCGCCCTGAAGGAGCAGCTCGCTCCGGGAGAGACCGGTGTATTCCTGGAGACGGCACATCCTGCCAAGTTCAAGGAGAAGGTTGACGCCATTGTCGGAGGTGATGTGGAGATACCGGAACGTCTGCAGGCGTTCATGAAGGGTCGCAAGCAGAGCGTGCCTCTGAGCCGCGACTACGCAGATTTCCGCAATTTCCTGATGTCTGAGGCGCGATGAAAGAGTATTTCCGGTCTGACGCCCTCTCCCTGTCGCAACTGGAGATTCCGGTTCCGGAAATATATTCGTCGATGGGATTCAGGTCTGCCGGACCGGACGAGGTAAGCCGCGGAATGACGGATACCCTGCTTCGTGAGGCATATGATATAGTCCACCCGTGTTTTGAGTATATCGTGCTTGACGGTGAACGGACTGAGAATACTGTAACAGCAGGAGGAGAGATATTTGATACCGGACGTATCATCAGCGGTCATCTGCGCGGGGCGGCTAAACTTGTAGCGTTTGTCGCTACCGTCGGAGAAGGATGGTTGGAGTGGATGGAGATGCTGAGGAAGCGTGATGACGTGCTTCAGTCGTTTATTGCCGACTGCATCGGCAGTCAGATTGCGGAAAGCACAGCAGATTATATGGAGAGGACACTGCAGGAAGAACTGGATGCCGGCCAATGGCACAGGACGAACAGATTCAGCCCAGGATATTGCGGCTGGCATGTTTCGCAGCAGCAGCGCCTGTTCAGCCTGTTCCCGGAAGAAAAACCTTGCGGGATTACGCTTACAGACTCATGCCTGATGGTACCTGTCAAGTCTGTCAGCGGTATCATCGGCGTCGGGCCGTCAGTCCGATACATGCCGTATTCATGCAATATCTGTGATATGAAGATGTGTCTGCGCCGCAAGGGCCGGACGTAAAGTCAGCGGATGTCACGCTGCTTTCTCAGCAGAATCCAGATGATGACTGGAGCCCCGATGACTGGCGTTATTGCGTTGATCGGAATAAGTCCTCTGTCTCCCGGAAGTGAACTGATCAGGCTGCACAGAAGTGCGGTTACAGCTCCTGTCAGTATTGTGACAGGCATGAGACTGAGGTGGTTGCCCGACTTGAGCATTAGCCGTGCCATGTGCGGGACGGCCAGCCCGATGAATGAAACCGGTCCGCAGAATGCAGTGGTGACGGCTACCAGTATTCCGGTGGCAAGCAGAAGCAGAGTTCTGACGCGCCTTATGCTGATGCCCAAGTTTTCGGCATAGAAGTCACCGAGCAGCAATGCGTTGAGCGGCTTGATGAGAAGAATGGCCATGACGAGTCCGGCCGACGTTGCAATTGTGAAGAACGGTATCTGGTCCAACGGAACCCCTCCGAAATTACCCATACCCCACATCGTGTACGAATGGACACCTTCGGCTGATGCGAAGAAGTTCAGCAGAGATATGACGGACGAAGCCAGATAACTGACCATAATACCGGCAATGAGCAGCATTACCGGCCTTTTCAGTCTGGATGACAGCAGCAGAATAATGCTCATGACGATAACGGCTCCGACAAATGCGCCTGCGATGACGGAAATGCTGCTGCCGAGCGAAAACGAACCGGCTGATATTCTGCCTCCGAACATCATCATGACAATAGCCACGCCGAGACCTGCACCGCCGTTTATTCCAAGAATGTCGGGGCCTGCCAGCGGATTGCGGAACGCTGTCTGGAGCATCAGACCTGATGCGGAAAGCGACATTCCGGCCAGAACGGCAGTGATGGCGGACGGTATGCGTGACTGCAGCACGATGAAGTCCCATGACGGCTTCCCACTGCTACCTCCGGTAAGGATGGTAATAACGTCATTGAATGGAATTCTTACAGTTCCGAAACAGATGTTGGCGAGAAACAGCAGAAGAGCTGCAAATGTCAGGACTGTCGCTATTGTTCTCGATTGTTTCTCCATATTCTGTTCCGTCGGGAAATGTGCGGACAAATTTAAGGTATTTTGTTAATCCGTAGTCTTAATATTTCTAAAACTGGGCATCAACTCTTTTTGTAGAATGGGAGATGCAATAAAAAAATCTTATCTTTGCGACAATAAACATATTAGATGATATGAGAATTTATAGCCGAATGCTGAGCCTGTTCCTGCTGCTGTCGCTGGCATGCGCTCAGGTGGTCCCCGCACAGACAGTTCTGACATTGCAGGAGTGTCGTGACCTCGCGTTGAAGAATAACCGCGAGTCGGCAATCGCCCGCGAGAAGGTTGAGGCTGCCGGGTATGACAGAAAGGCCGCGAGAGCCAACTATCTGCCGTCCGTTTCAGCCACAGGAGCATACCTGCACACAAGTAATGGCATTTCATTGCTGACACCGGAGGACAGAATGGCAATCTCCGGAGCTGGAACTGCGGCTGCCGGCAGACTTACCGAACTGATGGCTGAACTGATGGCCAGCCCTACTGTGATGCAGGTCCTGATGTCCGATCCTGTCCTGCAGCAGATAGCCATGCAGGCTCCGGCTGAGATAGAGAACTCGCTCAACGCCATTGGGCAGAGCGTAGCGGACAAGTTCAATTTTGACCTGAACAATATATACGTAGGTATGGTCAGCGTTGAGGAGCCGCTGTATGTGGGAGGAAAGATACGTGCATATAATAAGGTGGCCGCGTATGCTGAGGAACTGGCATCGGCCCAATTGGAGACAGAGGAGCGCAAGGTTCTCGTTACGACAGATGAGGCCTATTGGCAGATAGTTTCCATAGCAGCCAAACTCGCTCTGGCTGACAAATATGTAGAGCTGCTCAGAAAGTTCCACTCGGACGTGGAGAAAATGAAGAACGAGGGCGTTGCCACAGCTTCCGATCTGCTGTCCGTCAAAGTCAAGCTGAACGAGGCGGAAATGACCCAGCTCAGGGCAAGCAACGGACTGACCCTGTCCAAGATGCTGCTCTGCCAGCTGTGCGGACTGGATCTGCACAGCGAGATCAGACTGGCGGATGAGGATAACCCGGGAATTGTGGCGGCGGAGGATAAACTTGAGTATTCGCTTCAGGATATTGATGAAAATCGTCCGGAGCTCAAAAGCCTTCAGCTGGCTACGAAAATGTACGGACAGAAAGTTAATATTGTACGCGCAGACTATCTGCCTGCCCTGGTCCTGATGGGCAATTACATGATGACCAATCCTAACCTCAAGAATGGTTTTGACAAGAGCTTCAGCGGAGCATGGAACGTCAGTCTGGTGGCGAGGATTCCTCTGTTCCATTTCGGAGAGGGTCTGAACAAGGTACGTCATGCCAAGTCGGATGCTCTGATTGCACAGTACCAGCTTGATGATGTCCGGGAGAAGATTTCCCTGCAGGTGACGCAGTGCGAGCAGAAGGTGAGCGAGGCTGATTCACGTCTCGAGATGACGGTTCGCAATATGGAGAATGCTGAGGAGAATCTTCGTATCGCCAACGTGGGATTCCGCGAGGGCGTTCTGGAGCCGAATGTGGTGACTCAGGCTCAGACTGCATGGATGCAGGCGCGCTCAGAGGAGATTGACGCCAGAATAGACCGCGTGATGGCAGATGTCTATCTGCGTCAGGCGACAGGTATTTGGAACAGATAATGAAATAAGGTAAAGATATGGAACATAAAGTGCAAAGAGCCAACATCCTGTTGGCATTGACTTCATTCGCTGTGATTGTGAGCATCGTGTGCATTATCGGTGTTCTGACCCTTAGCACCAAGGATACTGATGTGATTCAGGGACAGGCCGAAGTCAGTGAGTATAGGGTATCCAGCAAGGTACCTGGCAGAATTCTGAAGATACTCGTATCGGAGGGACAGAGCGTAAAGGCCGGTGATACGCTGGCTATTCTTGAGGCTCCTGATGTTCAGGCCAAACTGAGTCAGGCTGAGGCCGTTCGCAGTGCTGCGACAGCTCAGAATGCCAAGGCTCAGAAGGGCGCACGCGAGGAGGAGGTCCAGGGAGCCTACGAGATTTGGCAGAAGGCAAAGGCCGGACTTGAGATTATGGAGAAGTCCTATCGCAGAGTGGAGAATCTTTTTGCGGAAGGAGTGGTCAGCGAGCAGAAGCGTGATGAAGCAAAGGCTCAGTATGATGCCGCCGCAGCCACAGAGAAGGCCGCAAAATCCCAATATACAATGGCCAAGAACGGTGCAGAGGCTGAAATCAAGGAGATGGCTGCCGCACAGATGCGTCAGGCTGAAGGCGTTGTGGCTGAAGTCAGTTCCTATATAGATGAGACATTCCTCACGGCTTCAATCGACGGAGAAGTAAGCGAAATCTTCCCTATGGTCGGCGAACTGGTCGGAACCGGTGCCCCGATAATGAATATTGCCGTAATGGACGATATGTGGATGACATTCAATGTCCGTGAAGATGATCTCCACAACATCACTATGGGCAGTGTGAAAAGTGCCTATATTCCTGCGCTTGACGTGAAGGCCGAGGTAAAGATCACATATATGAAGGACATAGGTTCTTATGCTGCATGGAAGGCTACAAAGGCCAGCGGACAGTATGACAGAAAGACTTTTGAGGTCAAGGCTGTTCCGACATCGAAAGTGGAGAATCTGCGTCCGGGTATGACTGTTCTGCTGGATAAGTAATCGTACCGTTATGAGGATTAAGGAAAGCAGAGCGTACGCCATCACACGCCGTGAGCTGACGCGTATGATACGCAGGCCGGTCTATCTGCTGTGCATGATATGTGCGCCGTTATTCTGCTTCGTCTTCTTCACTACTTTGATGGGTAATGGATTACCGGAAGATCTTCCGGCTGGTGTGGTGGACTGCGACAATTCCTCAATCAGCAGAATGGTCATCCGTAATCTGGATGCTTTTCAACAGACAGACCTCCGCTATCATTATGCCAGCTTTGCCGAAGCGCGCGAGGCTATGCAGAGCGGCAAAATATACGGATTCTACTATATTCCGAAGGGCCTTTCGCATGACACCCAGCGTTTTGAGCAGGCTAAGGTGTCATTCTACACAAATGCCACATACCTTGTTCCTGCCTCTCTCCTGTATCAGGACATGACGAAAATGTCTGAGTATGCTTCAGCCGGAGTCAGCCGTGAGACACTGCTTGCAAAAGGCTATACAATGGATCAGGCGATGGGCTTCCTGCAGCCTATACAGATAGATATGAGGGCAGTACATAATCCGATGCTCAATTATTCAATTTATCTGAGCAATACTCTTCTGCCCGGAGTTCTGGCACTGATTATTATGCTGGTCACAGTGTTCTCGGTACACACGGAACTGAAGGACGGAACAGCAGGCGAGTGGCTTGATATGGCGGACGACAACATCTATCTGGCAGTTTTCGGCAAGATCCTGCCTCAGACTCTTGTCTTTATGCTCATGTCAATGGTCTATCTGGTATGGCTTTACGGAATAAACTCCTATCCGTTGAACAGCGGAATATGGCCGATGATTCTCGCATCGTTCCTGCTCGTTCTGGCTTTGCAGGGCTTCGCTCTTTTCATCTGTTCGGCAGTCCCTTCTCTCAGATGGTCATTGAGCCTCTGTACTTTGTGGGGAGTGCTTTCGTTCCCGATATCAGGTCTGTCTTTTCCGGTTATGGGTATGCCTCCTGCCATTCAGGCGCTGTCCAATCTGTTCCCGTTGCGCCAGTACTATCTGATATATGTGGATCAGGCACTGAACGGACTCCCTCTGCACTATTCCGCCGCGCCGTACCTTGCGCTGGTGTCTTTCATAGTTTTGCCTTTGGTTGATGTGTGGCTGCTGAAGCGCACTGCCAGACAATATGTCTATTTATACTGATGAGATATGACTTCCAACTGGTTTAAGGAAATGCTGCTGGTTTCGGTTCAGGAAACCAACAAGGTGCTGAAGGACAGCGGACTGCTTCTGTTCTTCATCATCGTCCCAGTGCTGTACCCGTTGCTGTATGCGTATCTCTACAACAATGAAAACATCAGGGAGGTGCCGGTTGTAGTTGTGGATGAGTGCGGCTCATCTCTCAGCCGCGAGTTCCTGAGCAAGTCTGACGCTACACCGGATATCCGGATAGTGGCGCACTGTTCCGATTTTGAGGAAGCTCAGGAAATGATCCGTAACCACATGGCATACGGAATCATCTATGTACCTGCGGAGTTCTCCCGTGAGTTGGCATACGGCAGGCAGGCGACTGTCAACCTGTACTGCGACATGAGCGGACTGCTGTATTACAAATGCATTTACAGCGGTTGTACCCATGTGTCGCTTGAGATGAACAAGGAGATAAAAATGTCGAGGATGGGAGGTATATCGCAACATGAGATGAATGTCAATGCGATGCCTGTTGAGTACGATTATGTGACAATGTACAATCCTCGGAGCGGTTTCTGTACCTATCTGATTCCTGCAATACTTGTACTGATTATTCAGCAGACTCTTGTTCTGGGAATTACGCTTCTCGCCGGAACAGAGCGTGAGGAACGTCAGAAAGGTATCAATCTGGTCGGTGAGTTTGATGCACATCCGCTGTCCGTGTTTGGAGGGAAGACAATCTGTTATGTCTGCTTCTATACAATGGTCTGTGTGTATTCCTTCTGGCTGCTGCCGAAGCTGTTCCATCTGCCTCAGATGTGGCATCCGCATGATCTTATCCAGCTTATGATCCCGATGCTTCTGGCCAGCATATTCTTTGCTATGACCATTTCTTTCTTCGTCAGGGAGAGAGAGTCCTGTTTCCTGCTGTTCATGTTCATGTCGGTGCCACTGCTGTTCATGTCGGGAATATCATGGCCGAGGTCTGCAATGCCCGGATTCTGGAAGGCTTTTTCATGCCTCTTCCCATCTACTTTCGGCATCAACGGCTATGTAAGGATGGCAAATATGGGGGCTACGCTTCATGAGGTGAGACGTGAGTGCATCTGGCTGTGGGCTCAGGCTGCGTTCTATGCCTCGACTACGGTTCTAATTTACATCAGACTGTATCGATCCACTCACATGCCGGATTTCAAGTATATGAGTAAGGCTGCAATCGAGCGCTTCAGGAAACGTATTGGTCGTTGATAGCCGACATTCTGGCGATAATCTGCTCCGCATAAGTCTTGGAAACAGGAATGTGCGGAGCACCTTCTTTCTCCAACTCTGCGTACATCCCGTCACTCTCCTTCTGTATGAGCCTGACATGCTTGAGGTTGATGAAGTATGAACGATGGCACCTGACCAGGTTGCTGTTGCTGCAGGTCTCCTCTATGTTCTTCATCCTGTTTCGCAGGTAATACTTTATCATGGCATCGCCTTTCAGATAGCAGATACATACATAGTTATTGGCTGCTTCTATGTAGAGGATAAGTCCCGCCGCTACAACCAGACGGAGGTTGTTGTTCATGTCCCTGAAATGTACGGGGCTGGATTCGTTGCCAATCTGGCCTGATGCGTACTTTGCGATAATCATTTCCTTGTTTTCCAAGGTTTCATTCCTGTCGTGCAGTTCTGCAATCAGCGACATGATGATGTAGGGGAATACGAGAATGGAAGCGGAAATCAGACACATTGACGGCAGTATGGAAAAATACGGTTCTGCCCTTTTTCCAAGCAGCCAGATGAACAGTGTGCAGAACATTGCGATTGCCACAGCTTCCATGAGCTCCCATGTGATATACTGGAAATGGGTGATTGGATAATGGTTTTTGGTGAGCAGCATGAACAGCCGGCTGATCAGTGTCACAACCATTTCAATAGAGACCATTATGGCTGCAATGAATGCCAGTCTGCCAAGCGGAACCTGCAGCCACAGATCAATGTGCAGAGGTTTGAATCCGATCAGAAAGAAGAATGAATAGATAGGTATAAGGATTATGTAGCATATCAGAATGCCTCTTTCAAAGTAACTGTGTGGAATACTGTTCATATGAAATGTGTTTGTTTTGCAAATATAGAGGTAAAATTTCACAACTGAAATTGTGTTGTGAAATTACTGTTGAGCGTATTTCGCAATCATATCAGTAATTTGGTGTTACCATTCAAGTATATATACCACCTGAATCGTTTGTATCACATATTTTTCCACCATTTTGAAAGTCTGCTTACCTTTGTCCCGCAAACTTGATGCGAATCGGTATGACAGCTTTGTGCTACAGCGACAGACAGTTGGAACTTGTCAGGAAAATTTCCAAGGGATGTACTCTAGTGTCTCCTACTGAAGACGGATGGATAGAAGTCTCACCGGAAGAATATGAACGTCAGGCCCGCAATCTTGCTTGCGGTCTTATGGTAAGAGGTCTGAAACGAGGTGGCAGTCTTACTGTATCCCATGCAGGAGAGTCCGAACTTGCTTTTATTTCGTTCGGCTGCCGGCTGGCCCATCTTTCGGTTTGCACCGGTGATGCTGATTCGGCTGATCTGGATGCTTCCGGTAAGGATATCCTCTATCTGGTAAGGATAGGCTATACATGGATGAACAAGTACGGTTTGCTTATTGATCGCAGTTTCAGGGAACTTGAGATGTCCCTAACGGGTGATAATATCTGATATCTTTTCCGCCATTCCCGCTGAATATGCCGATGTAGTCCCTCAGAAGAGCTTCGGGATGAAACGGAATTTCTTCAAAGTACGGTACTCTGTAGACATCGCATACCCATATTTTCCTTTCCCTGAAGGGTCGGAACATTGCATACGGCTTGAAGTCGCTCTCAAGACTTTCGTACGTCATTTCCTTTTCGGAACTGTTTTTGAGAAGCCAGATGTCCGCTTCTGCGGCCTTCTCATAGACGGTTTCAAATGAATACGGGATGGAACCGCTTCTATCGTCCTCTTCAAACAGATACTTTCCGCCGGCATCGTTTATCATTATTCCCACAGTACTGTGTCCGCCGGGGACATACCATGCTGAACCTCCTTTCGTATCCACCATTACTTTCGGATGAATCCCTGATTCTGCTGCCTGTCCGCACAGAGCAAGGTACTCTTCCTCAACCCGTCTGAACAATGAGTCAGCATTGCTGCCTGCTCCGATTAACCTTCCGTAGAATCGCATCCACTCGGCCCGTCCCAGCGGTGATGTTTCCATGTAGTCTGCGCATTCCACGATAGGAATTCCCAGTTTCTCCAACTGCCCGTATCCGCTTTCCTCAAATGGAGAAACCAGTATGGCGTCAGGCTGCAGGTCCATTATCTTTTCAATGTCGGGATACATGCTGTTGCCGCAGTCTGTAATTCTTCCTTCCTTCAGCATCCTGCATATCAGTGTGTCGGATATGCTTTCCGGTTCACAGACGCCCGCAATGGCATCAGCATATCCCAGTTCGGAGACAAGCCGTGCGTGGCAGCTGGTCATGATGACGAGTCTGGTGGCGGGAATGTGGATGATACATTCATTTCCGGAAGCATCAAGGTCCGCGTTCCCGTCGGTGTCCAGCCTGTACGAACGCAATACCGCTCCTTTCTTCCACGGATTCAGGACTGTGGCGCAGAAGTCTGAGCCATCAGCTGTCATGGCAATGAAATCGGGGTAATTCAGAATGTTCCCGCTTTCCTGATGGGTGTTACCGTTCCGACATCCGGCAAACAGGAATGAAACAGAAATGACCAATAGTCCGGTTCTTGTCATGATGCTGGCACTTATGCGTCAGCAAAGTTAAGCTTTTTATCATCTTGGATTATTGGAAGGCATGTCTTAATTTTGCAAAAACAAACAGAACTTCGGATTATGTCGGAAGGGGTTAATCTTGTTGCAGATCTTGCGCTGATACTCGTAGCGGCGGGTATTTTTACTATTATTTCCAAAGCGTTGAAACAGCCGCTCATTCTGGGCTACATCATCGCAGGATTCATTGTCGGTCCTCATTTCGGACTCTTCTCGCAGATTACTGATTCGGAAGTGGTGTCGGAATGGTCGGAAATAGGCATTATCTTCCTTCTGTTTGCTCTGGGTCTGGAGTTCAGCTTCAAGAAACTGATCAAGGTCGGCAGCAGTGCACTGATTACGGCTGTGACCCAATGTCTGGGAATGTTCATACTCGGCAATCTGGTTGGGCGTCTTATGGGTTGGAGTTCTATGGAAAGCGTCTTTCTGGGTGGAATGCTGTCAATGTCGTCAACTACCATTATCATAAAGGCCTATGATGATCTGGGTCTGAAGAATGAGCCATATGCTTCACTTATTTTCGGTTCGCTTGTGTTTGAGGACCTGATAGCCGTACTTCTGATGGTGCTGCTCTCAACTATGGCCGTTTCCAATAAGTTTGCCGGAGGAGAAATGCTGATGGGACTGTGCAAGCTGGGCTTCTTTATCGTCCTCTGGTTCCTGGTAGGCATCTATCTGATTCCGACAGTACTGAAGAAGGCTCACAGATATATCAATGACGAGATATTGCTGGTAGTTGCCATCGGTCTCTGTTTCGGAATGGTATCGCTGGCCAGCTATGTGGGCTTTTCATCGGCGCTAGGCGCATTCGTGATGGGTTCCATTCTGGCTGAGACGCTTGAAGGTGAAAGGATCAACCGTCTGGTGTCCGGCATCAAAGACATGTTCGGTGCTGTTTTCTTCGTTTCGGTCGGTATGATGGTCGATCCTCATGTCATAGCAGAACACTGGGGTATGATTCTTGTTCTGGCACTTGTGACCGTAAGCGGCATACTGCTGTTCTCCACATCCGGTGCCATACTTGCCGGGCAGGGACTTGAAAATTCAGTACATGCAGGATTCAGTCTTGCACAGCTCGGAGAGTTCGCCTTCATTATCGCCGGACTGGGCTGCTCTCTTGGAGTGATGCGCGAATTCATATATCCTGTTGTGGTGACTGTGTCAGTCCTTACAACGTTTACGACACCTTATATGATAAAGGCGGCGGGGCCTGCGTATTCATGGCTTTCCACCCATCTTCCAAAGAGAGTAATCAGGATAATTGATGCAGCTACAGACAGGGCAAATTCACCGGCATCAGACAATGAATGGAGAATCCTGCTTAAAAACTACATTACGAGAGTGCTTCTGTATGGAGTTGTCCTGATAGCGATTCTTCTCGGCTCTCAGCTTTTCCTGGATGACCTTCTTCTGAAAATAATGCCGTCAGTCAGTCCGCTCTTGAGGGCATCGGTCTCTGTCGCTGTGACTCTGGCTCTGATGTGTCCCTTCCTCTGGGGAATGGCAGTAAGCGGTTCATCCATCGCACGTTCTTCGGACAGACTGCTCAAGGAAAAGGATTCCAATGCGTGGCGGGTCATAGCGCTGGCTGTCCTGAGAATGCTGTTGGCCATGGGATTCGTCATTGCGGTTATCGTAGGTCATTTCGATCTCTCTTTCACTGTCGTTCTACTGATCCTTCTTGTCGGCATACTGTTCTTCTTCTTTGCCAGAAATCTGCTGAGAAAACTCTCGTTCTTTGAAGACCGTTTCATTGAAAACCTGAATGAAAAGGAAAGGATGGAACGTATGATGACTCCGGTGGCATCCAGCGTATCTGACAAACTGGCCGGTTATGATGTACGTACGGAAGTGATTGAAATACCTCAGGAGTCCGGCTTTGCCGGCAGAAAACTCCGGGACCTGCCGTTCAGGGATGTGTCAGGAGCAAATGTGGTGAAGATCATGCGAGGCCGGAAGACCCTGATGATTCCTTCCGGGGAGGAGACCATATACCCGTTGGACAGTCTTCTTGTAGTGGGTACATCAGAACAGTTGAACTGCCTGCGCTCTATGGTGGAAGAAACGGCACCGACGGCGAATATGGTTCCGGACGATGAATTTGAACTGGAACCTGTTATCCTGAATGAGGATTCATACCTTACAGGAAAGACTCTGCGTGAGGTCAATATGAGGTCCTATGGCTGTATGGTGATATGCCTGATACACGAAGGGCAACTTGAAACAAACCCGAAACCTGATTACAGGTTCCGGGCCGGTGATACAGTATGGCTGGCAGGCGAGAAATCCGCCTGCGCATGGTGGAAATGACTATTTCATTCTCAGCCACCTGCCAAGTTCCCTCCAGGTAGGCTTGCCCCCATGCATGAATATTCCAATGCGGTATATCTTTGCAGCAATCCACGTAAGCAGAACAAACGAGGCGTACAGCACGACAAGCGATGTGACTATCTGCCATAGAGGAACATCGAACGGAATTCTTGCCATCATGACAATCGGTGATGTGAAAGGTATCATTGAGCACCAGAATGCCAGTTTGGATGATGGATCGTTATAGACGGACATCATGACAATCAGACCGATGATGATAGGAACAAGTATGATTGAGTTGAACTGCTGTGCATCCTGAGTGGAATCCACTGAGGAACCGGCGGCTGCGTACAGCGCTGCATACAGCAGAAATCCTCCGACAATGTAAAGAAGCAGCCAGAGGAATATCGTAAGTATGAAACTGAGATTCCCGAATGTTGACGTGACGACTGCAAATTCCGAACCGGCGTCCTGAACGGCTTCCATTGGAATGAGCGGTACGAGCAGCTGGCTTGCTGTGCCGACGAGAACGGCCCATATCACAATCTGGATGGCTGCAACGCATGCGATACCGAGAATCTTGCCCATCATCAGGTCGAAAGGCGAACAGGACGTTACCATAACGTCAAGCACACGACTCTGCTTCTCCTCAATCACGGTGGAAAGAACCTGCTGTCCGTACAGGAGAATGAACATGTAGAGCAGCATACCGAGCAGCATGCTGAGCAGCATTGAGGCTACGGTGGATGTCTGCTGCATATCTCCTTCTTCGCCTGAACCGTTGTTCTTCATTGTGTTGAGGGAGATGTGTATGTCACTTTCGCTGATTATCTGTTCCAGATTCTCTATCTCGTAGCTTCTGAGCTTTGCGGTTCTGAGTATGTCTGAGAGCTGTCTGGAAATATCCTCTTCAACGCTCATTGATGAGGATGAGTTGGAGATGAGCTGCACCTGGTCGTGCTGTTCCATGATGTCGTGGCCTATCCAGAGAATGCCGTATGCCTTGTTTTCATCGCTGAATGCTGCGACGGCATCCTTGCGGTCCATGTTCTCCAGAATCTGGAATTCGACATTGCTGTCTGATGTCAGTCCCCTTCCGACAAACTGTCCTTCGGTGTCATCGACCACAACGATGTGCTTGACATCACTCGTGTTGTGCATCATCATCAGCGCCGGTGCGGCACTGAGTCCTATCATAAGGACTGGCATGAGCAGTGTTGTGATGATGAATGACTTCTTGCGTACCCGTTCCCTTACTTCACGGGAGATGATAATACCAATCTTGTTGCCCATAGCAGTGTCAGTTTAGAGTGTTCCGTTCACGGCGCGAATGAAAATGTCATTCATGCCAGGTATGATTTCCTGAAATGATCTCAGACGACAGTTGTCGTTCAATGCGGCGATTACATGATGGATGTCCTCATCGCTGCTGATGTGGATCTTCTGCTGGGTGTATCCTCCGATGATTCCCTCGGATTCTCCGATGCACTCCGCCTTGCCTTCCAGAATATCGGCGATAGGTCTTTCCATGTTGTCAAACAGGATTTGGAATGTGTTTCCGCCCGCCTTGCGCCTGATTTCGTCAACGGATCCGGACAGGATGTTCCTGGACTTGTTGATGAGGGTGATGTCATCGCAGATTTCCTCTACTGATTCCATGTTGTGAGTGGAGAAGATGACAGTGGCGCCGTTGTCCCGAAGACGGAGAATCTCTCTCTTGAGCAGATCTGCGTTGATGGGGTCGAAGCCGGAGAATGGCTCATCGAATATCAGCAGCTTGGGTTCGTGTACCACAGTGCAGATAAACTGGATCTTCTGGGCCATTCCCTTGGAGAGATCGTCGATTTTCTTGTTCCACCAGTCGCTTATTTCCAGACGGTCGAACCACTGATGCAGCCTCTTTTCCGCTTCCAGCCAGTCAAGGCCCTTCAGCCTGGCGAAGAACATAGCCTGGTCGCCGACACGCATCTTCTTGTACAGTCCGCGTTCCTCGGGCATGTATCCGATGTGGAATATGTCGTCGATGGAAATGTCGCGTCCGTCGAATACAACTCTTCCGGAGTCCGGAATCGTGATGCGGTTTACAACTCGAATCAGTGTGGTCTTTCCCGCTCCGTTAGGCCCTAACAGACCGTAAATGGAACCTTGCGGTATTTCCAGAGAGACATCGTCCAGAGCCTTGTGGCCTGTGTATGTCTTGGAAACATGCTCGATTTTCAGAATTGGATTCATGTGATTCTATTTCTTTTTTCTGTTTCTTATTGTTTCGCAGATAATGCCTGCGATAATCTTATGTCCCTCTTCGTTGGGGTGAATCGTATCCGGGAAATACTCCCGATGTGACTGGAACGGGGTGTTCAGGTCAATGAGTCCGACTCCTTCTTCTTCCGCCACCTCTTTAATATATGGTATCACCCCATTGTAGATAATGCTGTCGTTGATAGCCCAAGCATTGCCCATAGCCGGTACCGGAAGGCAGAGCCATATCTGAGGTTTGGATGGCAGTTCCCTGAAACTGTCAACCAGCTTTGTCAGGTCGGATTTGAAATTCCCGCTGCAGCACCAGTTCTGTGGCTTGCTGTCATTGGTGCCAAGTTTGATGGTGACAATCTGCGGATTGAAGTCAAGGGCGTCCTGATAAATCTGCTCCGCCATATAAGGCACATCTGCGCAATTCATCAGCGTCCTGCCTGAGATGCCGAAATTGCGAACGTCATAGCGCTTCCCGAGCATGGAATCGAGAAGGGCGGGGTAGGTATCATGCTCCCGGTCGGCGATGCCGTGACCGTAGGTGATACTGTCTCCCACGCATGCCATCCTGATAGGCTGGCAGGATACTGCTGTCATAATGATGATGACAGCTGAATAAACTGATGATAATCTGAATTTCATATTCATTTGACAAATGTAAGTCATATATTGCTACGGCAGTCTCCGTTTTTTTCTCTGACCTTCATCTGACGTCGGATGCTCTCGATGTGAATTGATTCGAAGATGCTTCTGATGCATTCCGGATCAATTCCTGATCTGATGCCCTCTGCAACAAGTGCCTCAATAATCTGTTTGTATCTGTCCGACTGAAGGATGGCCATGTTATGCTCTTTCTTGAACCTGCCGATGTCATCCGCTATCATAAGGCGCTCCTTGAGAATGCCGATAAACCGTCTGTCGCAGTCGTCGATCTGCTCGCGGTACTGGCTCAGACTGTCGTCCTGATGAGACGTCCGGGTGCGCGTGACAAGCATGGATTGCAGTTCCCTGAATTCTTCCGGACTCAGTTGCTGGGCTGCGTCGCTGAGGGCATGGCACGGGTCGTTGTGAACTTCAATGAAGAGCCCGTCCGCATTGAAGTCCATGGCCTGCTGTGAAAGACTGATGACCAGATTTCTCTTTCCTCCCATGTGACTGGGGTCGCAGAGTATCGGAAGTTCCGGAATCAATCTGCGCAGTTCGATTGGTATCTGCCACTGCGGGGCATTGCGGTAAACCTTCTCTCCGTATGTCGAGAATCCGCGATGTATGGCAGCCATTCTTCTGATACCGCATTTCTCAAGACGCTCTATGGCGCCTATCCATAAGTCAAGATCCGGATTGACAGGGTTTTTTACCATTACAGCCTTGTCGGTCCCTTTCAGGCTCTCAGCAATTTCCTGTACTGCGAATGGATTTGCTACGGTACGCGCGCCTATCCAGATGATGTCGATGCCGGCTTTCATTACCTCCTCGACATGATGAGCGTTCGCTACTTCTGTGGCTACGGCCATGCCGTATGTGTCCCTGACTTTCCTGAGCCATTCCAGACCGGGCGCACCGACTCCTTCAAAGCAGCCCGGTTTGGTACGCGGCTTCCAGACACCGGCGCGGAATATCCGCACTCCTGAATCAGCCAGACTGCGTGCGGTATCCATTACCTGAGTCTCGGATTCGGCACTGCAGGGACCGGCAATTATCAGCGGTTCATGCCCGTTTTTCTGAAACAGTTCTATCGGTTCAATTCTTTTCATTTCCCAAATTGTTGATTGTCAGTCTTCCGTCTTCCATAGTCAGCTCCTCTTCGGACAGAAGATGCTCCAGGACTGCTTCTATCTGTGTCCTTGAATACGGCAGAGTGAAAATGAGTTCCGGAGATTCGGGCCGGTCGCCCAACTTGTCCAATATGTCTTTGCGGATGTTCTCGTAGAGACCGCGGGTGAATCCGCTTTCGTGTCTTGCCCTACAGAGGTCACACCGCTGGCACGGCCTCACATCCCGCTCACCGAAATATCTGAGAAGCATCTCGCTCCGGCATCCGTTTTCACGGGTTGCATACTCTGTCATGGATTTGATGCGCTCTGCATATTCTTCCCTGCGCAATTCGTAGACTTCAGGCGTGAACTTCAGCATGGATGACTCGACCCGTGCGCGTTTCCATATTATCTGCGGAGTCCGTCTGGATGGAACATATCGGACTATCCCCCTTCTGTCAAGATCTGTGAGAATGCAGTACAGGGTGTGTGCGTCTGTTCCTGCCCTGCCTGCTATCATCCTTTCGTCAATGAAGCACTGTTCCGTGAATACACCGCTGTAGGTGCGCAGTATCGTGCTGATGACCTTTTCCGTCGTGTCATCGGTCTGACGGATCCCGTACAGGTCCTCACGGGTCGTGGTGAACTGGAGCCGTGCCGAAAAATCTGCCTCCTCTGTATATTCAATGTAGCCCATTCGCGTGAGTATGCGCAGGGCACTGTCAGTCTGAATCAGGGGAAGACTGTAACTGCTGCAGAATTCCGACAGGGAGAAGTCGAAGGTGCATCCGGTGCCGTCTCCAACGGCCATTACGTGGTAGTAACTGAGTTTCTCGTAAACCTTCCGTATGAAGTCCTTTTCCGGAAAACTGTCGCTGATTCTCTTTGTCAGCTTCCGTTTGTCTCCCGGTGAAAACAGAAGGACGGCGTATGCAGTATCCCCGTCACGACCTGCCCGTCCGGCCTCCTGAAAATATGCTTCCGGTGAATCTGGCAGGTCCATGTGGATTACCAGTCTGACGTCCGGCTTGTCGATGCCCATGCCGAACGCGTTGGTGGCGACGATTACACGGGTTGTCCCGTCCGTCCAATCCTTCTGTCTGGAATCCTTTACTGCGGTATCAAGCCCTGCGTGGTAGAAGGAAGAGGTGATTCCTGCCTTCTTCAGCGTATCTGATATTTCTTTTGTCTCGCGTCTGTTGCGCACATAGACAATCGCTGATCCGGGCACTTTGCCCAATATCAGTGTCAGTTCCTGCATCTTGTTGTCCGTGTTCCGAACTATGTACCAGAGGTTCTCCCGGTTGAAACTCATCCGGAACAGATTCCTTTCCCTGAATCCCAGACAGTCCTGAATGTCGTCCGCCACCTTCGGGGTGGCTGTGGCAGTCAGTGCGAGTACCGGTATGCCGGGCAGGATTCCGCGTATTTCAGCTATCTTGAGATATGAAGGTCTGAAATCGTATCCCCATTGTGAAATGCAGTGAGCTTCGTCAACTGTAATCATTGAGACTTTCATGTGTCTCAACTTGGTCTGGAACAATTCGGAAGATATTCTTTCCGGTGAAACATACAGGAATTTGCATCCGCCGAAAATGCAGTCTTCCAGCGCCTCGACCACTTCGTCATGCTTCATCCCGCTGTAGATTGCGCACGCACGGATTCCGCGGTCACGCAGATTGCGCACCTGATCCTTCATCAGCGCTATGAGCGGAGTTATTACCAGACAGACACCTTCCATTGACATTGCCGGCACTTGGAAAGTGATGCTCTTCCCTCCGCCCGTGGGCATCAGTCCCAGTGTGTCCCTGCCGGAACCGATACTTCCGATGATTTGGGACTGGATGCCGCGAAAGCCCTCGTAGCCCCAATATTTCCGGAGAATTTCCAGGTACGTCATGTGGAAACGACCAATGCTATCTGCCCGTCTGACTGTCGCTCGGCTTGATGTTCTCAATCTGCAGGATAGGATGTTTCGGACGGAAGTTGTCCTCTTCAAGCGTGTAGCAGATGTCGAACGAACTCTTGGTCTTGATGAGCGAAATGTATTCGTTCTGACCGAATGCAATACCCTTTCTGGTGTTGTTCGTACCGTCAATCAGGTCAAGCTGGATGTGCTCGTGCCCTCGACCGACCACCTTGCTGCCTCCATAGTCGTAAACGTTGCGGGTGCAGAAGACAGGTTTGTGGTTGTCAGGACCGAAGGGCTGGAACCGCATCAGATTCCTGAAGAAGTCAGGCGTGATGTCGCTGAACTTCAGTTCTGCATCGATGTCTATGGTCGCGCTTATCTGTTCCGGCTCGATATGGCTGGCCACGAAGTCCTCGAAACGGCGGGAGAATTCCTCGACATGTTCGACCTTCATAGACAGTCCTGCCGCGTAGGTGTGGCCTCCGAAGTTCTCAAGCAGGTCCTTACAGCTTTCGATGGCTTTGTAAACGTCGAATCCGGCTACCGAACGTGCGGATCCTGTCGCTACGTCACCGGTTTTTGTCAGCACAACCGCCGGACGGTAGTAGATCTCGGTAAGACGTGATGCCACAATGCCGATTACGCCACGGTTCCACTCCTCGTTGTACAGGACGATGGAGCGACGCTCCGAGAGATCGTCAAGGGAGTCAACGATGTGGTTGGCCTCGGATGTCATTCTCTTGTCCTGCTCCTTCCGTTCCTCGTTGTGGTCGTTTATGTCCGCCGCCAGTTCGAGCGCACGCTTGAAGTCCTTCTCGACCATCAGGTCCACGGCCTCCTTGCCGGTGTACAGACGTCCGGAAGCGTTCAGCCTCGGTCCTATCTTGAAAATGATGTCATTGATGGACAACTCCTTGCCTGACAGTTTGCAGACCTGGATTATTGCCTTGAGACCTGTGCTGGGCTGGCTGTTGAGGCGCTGCAGGCCATAATAGGTGAGAACCCTGTTCTCGCCCATGATAGGCACTATGTCGGATGCTGTGCTGACAGCGACCAGATCCAGAAGCGGAATCAGTTCGGAGAAAGGAATGCCGTTGCTCATGGCATATGCCTGCATGAATTTGAAGCCTACTCCGCAGCCTGAAAGATGCTCGAAGGGATATGTCGAATCGACTCTCTTTGCATTCAGGATCGCTACTGCCGGGGGAAGTTCGTCGTCCGGCACATGATGGTCGCATACGATGAAGTCTATGCCTTTGGTCCTTGCATAGGCTATCTCCTCTATGGCCTTGATTCCGCAGTCCAGTACAATGACAAGTTTGACACCGGTCTCGAATGCGTAGTCCACACCCTGATGGGACACGCCGTATCCCTCATGATTGCGATCCGGAATATAGTAGTCCAGATTGGAGTAGCTGCGACTCAGAAAATTGTATACCAGAGCAACAGCCGTTGTTCCGTCCACATCGTAATCTCCATAAACCAGAATCCTCTCACCATTTTCAATGGCTCTGTTGAGTCTGTCCACAGCAACGTCCATGTCCGGCATCAGCGACGGATCGTGGAGCTCACTGAGCTGCGGATTGAAAAAATGTCTGGCTTCGTCTTCGTTCTTTATGCCTCTTTGTATCAGGAGTCTGCACAACAGTGGATTGATCCCTGTCGCACGTGAAAGCTCAAGCGCTTCCTCTTTTAACTCCGATGTCGGGGGCTCGTAGTTCCATTTGAAGTTCATTATGTATATTGTTTTTTTCCTTTTTCATATTTTTATGTAGTGAAGAGGCTCCTTTATCGACCGACACGGTCGGATATATGCCTTCTTTCCATTCAAATAGCAAATATAAGACATTACCGCATGATATCCTAATATTTAAGTTAATTTAATAGAGGAGTGTTTTTCTGATGTCGGATTCATTGTCAACAGAATTGTGTAACTTTGCACCGATATTGCTCCATGACTATGGTATTTGGAAAATGTGAAGTGACGGTCTGCGGGTTCGGTTCGGAAGGTGGTGCGCGCGAGGCTCATCTTGTGGCGCACATCCGATGTCGGGGGCTTTCTTTCAGGGAACAGTGCACGGAACTGCTGTCTGCATATCGGCAGGCTAGTGCCGGATTGGAAGGCATGGTTCCCGTGATGGAACGCTATTTCCTCAGTGATGCCTCGGCTCAGCAGAAGGAACTGGAAAGCATGCTCGGTGAGCGCAGATGTGCAGTGTCAATAATAGAGCAGCCGCCTTTGGATGGTACCAAGATAGCGATGCTGGCGGTTCTTCAGGAGAATGCCGTTGTCAGACGCTGTGATGAACAGCTCTTCGAAGTGAGTCACGGCGCATACCGCAGCTTTTTTTCCGCAGGTATGAGAACGTCTGCCGGCCGGACTTCCAGACAGCAGGCCAAGGAACTTCTGCTTGATTACTGCGAGAAACTGGGTGAATACGGATGCTCACTTGCAGACAACTGCGTGCGCACATGGTTCTTTGTCCAGAATATCGATGTCAATTATGCCGGCGTCGTGACGGCCAGGAATGAGGTGTTCAGTGCCCAGGGACTTACGGGCGATACGCATTTCATTGCCAGCACCGGCATAGGAGGACGCTCGGCGGACTGTCGCGAAATGGTGCAGATGGACGCATGCGCCATCTGCGGGTTGAAGCCGGGACAGCTCAGGTATCTGTACGCTCCCTCACACATGAACCGGACCTGCGAATACGGCGTGAGTTTCGAACGCGGAACGGTCGTCGGTTTCGGTGACCGCCGCCATGTTCTGGTTTCAGGAACTGCAAGCATTGACAACAGAGGCTGCGTGGTTCATAAGGGTGATGTCAGAATGCAGGCGCTGAGGATGCTGGAGAATGTCGGTAAACTGCTGGAGGAGGCGGAATGCACATTTGATGACGTTATGCACATGATAGTGTATCTGAGAGATGTTGCGGATTACGATGTCGTGGCGGCAATGTTTGCGGAACGCTTCCCGGACAAGCCTGTGCAGATAGTCCTTGCTCCGGTGTGCCGTCCGGACTGGCTCATAGAAATGGAATGCATGGCAATAACGGCTGATGGCGATTCCCGATACGAACGTTTTTAAATTATATAGCAGACAATGAAGATTCTTGTAACAGGTGCTGCCGGATTCATCGGCTCGAGACTGGCAAATCTGCTCGCCGGACGTGGTGACGTTGTGGTTGGCATTGACAACATCAACGACTACTACGACGTACGACTCAAATACGGCCGTCTCGAAGAATGCGGAATTACGGCTGAGGGGAATGACTTCAGATCCGGCGTGCGTATTGCCAGCACTGTGCTGCCGTCGTATTCCTTCATCAGAATGGATATTACGGACAGGGACGCGATGCAGGATCTTTTTGCTGCGGAGAAGTTTCAGGTTGTAGTCAATCTGGCTGCCCAGGCGGGGGTCAGGTATTCGATTACGAATCCGTATGCCTATCTGGACAGCAACCTGGTAGGATTCATGAATGTACTGGAGTGCTGCCGTCACAATGGTGTGGAATATCTGGTATATGCATCATCAAGTTCGGTCTATGGAATGAACGACAAGGTCCCGTTCAGCGAGGACGACCGTGTCGATAATCCTGTTAGCCTGTATGCCGCAACCAAGAAGGCCAACGAGCTGATGGCACATTCATACAGCAAACTGTACGGTCTCCCGACCACAGGACTGAGATTCTTCACTGTCTATGGCCCGTGGGGACGTCCTGATATGGCTCCGATGCTGTTTGCCACAGCTATCGGCAGGGGTGAGCCGATCAAGGTTTTCAATAATGGCAATCTGAGCAGGGACTTCACTTACATAGATGATATTGTGCAGGGCACCATCCGTGTTGTTGACCATCGCCCGGATCCGGAGACCTGCGCCGGCGGCGTCCCGTACAAGGTATATAACATAGGCTGCTCGAATCCTGTACAGCTGATGGACTTCATCAGTGAAATTGAACGGGCGATGGGCCGTGAGGCGAACAAGATATATCTGCCGATGCAGCAGGGAGATGTGCTGCGCACGTTCGCGGATACGTCGCATCTTGAAAAGGAAGTGGGCTATCATCCGGGCATTTCCCTGCATGACGGTATCACTCAGTTCATCAAGTGGTTTGTTTCTGACAAAAATCCGTTGAAATAATAAATTAACTAATTTTTTGACAGAATTCTTTGTGAAATAACTGACAAAAAGTAAATTTGCAGTCGGATTTGGTGACACATTAACACCGAATACACGAAATGTCACGGAAATGTTTTATTAAAGTACTATAGATATGGACAAACAGGCAAAAAACTACGTTGAGAGTTTTATGGCAGAGGTGATTGCCAAGAATCCGGGCGAGAAGGAATTCCATCAGGCTGTACGCGAGGTGGTTGAGAGCGTCGCTCCTTATATTCTTTCACATCCTTATCTCCTTGATCAGAAGATTATGGAGCGTATTGTCGAGCCGGAGCGTATGATCATGTTCCGCGTTCCATGGATGGATGACCAGGGCGAGATCCATGTAAACCGTGGTTTCCGCGTTCAGATGAACAGTGCCATCGGTCCGTACAAGGGCGGTGTCCGTTTCCACTCAAGCGTGAACTTGAGCATCATGAAGTTCCTGGCATTCGAGCAGACTTTCAAGAACAGTCTTACGACTCTGCCGATGGGCGGTGCCAAGGGCGGTTCTGACTTCAGCCCGCGCGGCAAGTCCGATGCAGAGGTGATGCGCTTCTGCCAGAGTTTCATGAATGAGCTGTATCGTCATATCGGACCTGACACCGATGTTCCGGCAGGTGATATAGGTGTGGGCGCACGTGAGGTAGGCTATATGTTCGGCCAGTACAAGAAACTGCGTGACGAGTGGACCGGCACTTATACAGGCAAGGGCCAGGGCTGGGGCGGAAGCCTTATGCGTCCTGAAGCTACCGGTTATGGAGCATGCTATTTCGCACAGGCTATGCTTGCCACACGCGGCAAGAGCTTCGAGGGTCAGACAGTCGTCATATCAGGTTCTGGCAACGTTGCCCAGCATGCGGCTGAGAAGGCCATGCGTCTTGGCGCAAAGGTAGTATCCCTGTCAGACAGCAACGGCTCCATCTACGATCCGGATGGCTTCGACGAGGAGAAGATTGCATACGTCAAGAAGCTGAAGAATGTTATCCGTGGCCGTATCAAGGAGTATGTGAACCAGTATCCGAATGCACAGTATATGGAGGGAAAGCGTCCTTGGACAATCAAGTGCGACATCGCCATGCCTTGTGCCACCCAGAACGAGATTGAGCTGGAGGATGCGAAGGCTCTGGTTGCCAACGGCTGCTACTGTGTATGCGAAGGTGCCAACATGCCTACCACTCCGGATGCAATTGCAGTGTTCCAGGAGGCCAGACTGCTCTACTCGCCGGGCAAGGCTTCAAATGCCGGCGGCGTTTCAACTTCAGGTCTCGAGATGTCCCAGAACTCCATGCGTCTGAAGTGGACGGCGGAAGAGGTGGACGAGAAGCTGCATCGCATCATGGCGGACATCCATGCCGCATGTCTCAAGTACGGTACTGAAGAGGACGGCTACATCAATTACGTCAAGGGTGCCAACATTGCAGGCTTCATCAAGGTGGCGAACGCAATGGTTGACCAGGGCCTTGTCTGATTTACCCCCTATTTTACAGAACGTTGGTTGATTCTCTTTTTCAACCAACGTTTTTTATGTTACTTTGCACAGCGAAAGTGTTGGAAGACATGAGTTCTCAAAAATGACGGCAGAGGTACACGATTATTCACAGCTTATGACCAGAAGAATCCGTAAGGTCCTTCTGGTCTGTAACAACTACGACAACTACACTCTTGAGGAGGACGGCCGTATAGAAAACCGTATCGCCCAGGACTATGCGGAACTGAATCTGAGCAATCCGCCTGAGATACGCAGGGCGGAGAGCACGGCCGAGGCGCTCGACATAGTACGCGGCGGCGAATCTTACGATCTGGTAATAACGATGTACAACGTGGGCGAGATGGGAGTGCTCAAGTTCTCCGTCGAGATGAAGGCGCTTGCTCCTGACACTCCTATCGTACTCCTGTCAACATTCTCCCGCGAGATATTCAACAGAATACAGGACCGCACGGTTTCTGCCATAGACTATTTCTTCTGCTGGAACAATTCCACAGATCTGATTGTCACCATCATTAAGATGCTGGAGGACAGGATGAACGCCGACAAGGACATTCTGGAGAACGGAGTGCGGGCAATTCTTCTGATTGAGGACTCCGTGCGGTATTATTCCACCTATCTGCCTGTCCTGTACAAACTGGTCCTCCAGCAGAACAGCGAAGCCATCCGGGATGCGCTGAACGAGAAACAGCAGATTCAGCGCAAACGTTCGCGACCGAAGATTCTGATGGCTACATGCTATGATGAGGCGATGGAGCTGTATGAACGGTACAAGAACAACATCCTGGGCATAATCTCGGATATCGGTTTCGTTATTCACAGGGACGATCCTCCTGAAGCGGAGAAACTGGATGCCGGAATTGATCTGTGCAATTATATCCGCAGTGACAATCCTACCATGCCCCTGCTTCTCCAGTCTTCTCAGGAGAGCATGAGGAATGTGGCCAGAGAGCTTGGAGCGGGATTCGTGGTGAAGACTTCCAAGACTCTCACCCATGACCTGTCGGATTATATAGGCCGTGAGTTCGGCTTCGGCGACTTTGTTGTGACGGATCCCCAGACCGGAGAGGAGGTGATGCGTGCGAGCGATCTGGGCGGATTTGAAAAGATAATGGCAAACATCTCCGAGACGGAGTTCGAGCGTCTTTCAGCCAAGAACTATATTTCCAGATGGCTGTTTGCAAGGGGCCTGTTCGAACTGGGCAAGTTCCTGCGTCCCCTTACCATCAGGAACCAGTCTGACATTCCGGAAATAAGAAGGATAAACCTGAAGGCAATCCATGACTACCGCATACGTCAGGCTCTTGGTGTAGTGGCCCGGTTCAACAAGGACAACTACAATGATACGATATGGTTCTCGAAGATCGGCGACGGTTCGCTGGGCGGAAAGGCACGCGGTCTTGCATTTCTGAACTATATCCTTCAGAAGTATGAACTGTATCACAAATGGGAGGGCGTCAGGGTCATGGTGCCTAGGACACTTGTCATCACCACTGACTTCTTCGACCGCTTCATTCTGGACAACGGACTGCAGTACGTCATCAACTCGGATATTTCCGATTCTGAAATACTGTCGGAATTCGTGGCATCCACATTGCCTGCAGATCTTACTGAGTCGCTGAAGGTGTTCATTCACAACATACGCAAACCTCTGGCCATCCGTTCTTCGTCCAAACTGGAAGACTCATACTATCAACCGTTTGCGGGTGTGTATTCCACATACATGATACCTCGTACCGAGAATGAGGACCAGATGCTGAGACTGCTCAGCAAGGCCATCAAGAGCGTCTATGCATCCGTATATTACTCCGCTTCGAGAGGCTATATAGCGGCAACTGCCAATGTCATTTCGGAGGAGAAGATGGGAATCATCATTCAGGAGGTGTGCGGTTCTCAGGACGGAGACTACTATTTCCCGACATTCTCAGGCGTGACACGTTCGGTGAATTTCTATCCGCTCGGACATGAGAAGGCGGAGGATGGAATAGCGAAGGTGGCATTCGGTCTGGGCAAGGCTGTCGTTGACGGTGATGAAGTGCTCCGTTTCTCACCCAAGTTCCCTAAGAAGGTTCTCCAGACATCCACGACGGAGTCTGTGATGAAGGAAACGCAGAAGTCCATGTTCGCGCTGAATCTCCAGCCGGACAAGTTCAAGACTTCGATTGACGATGCTGTCAATCTGGAACGTATTCCTGTATCCGAGTGCTCGGGCTTCCGGAATCTGAAGCATGTGGTCTCCACATGGGATGAGGAGAATATGCGCATTGTGGATTCACCTATACCGGATGGGCCGAAGTATGTTACTTTCGCACAGATTCTCAAGTACAATACTTTGCCGCTGGCAGACATCATAAACGAACTTCTGCGGATAGCCGGGCGTGAAATGAAGTGCGGTGTCGAGATTGAGTTCGCCGCGAACATGGACCGGGGTGAGGATAAGCCGTCAATCTTCAATGTTCTGCAGATAAGACCTATTTCGGTGGACAGCCTGAACGTTGACGTTGACTGGAACAATGTTGATACTGACGGTGCCCTTGTGTACTCCGAGAATGCTTTGGGTACGGGCTGGATCAAGGGAGTGCATGATATCGTGTATCTGAAACGGGAGACGTTCGATACGTCCAGAACGTGTCAGATGGCATCTGAACTGAAGGCTCTCAATGCCAGGATGCGTGCCGAAAAACGGAATTATGTCCTGATAGGCTATGGCAGATGGGGGTCGAGCATCCCTTCTTTGGGAGTGCCCGTCCAGTGGAGCGACATCTCGGAAGCCAAGGTGATAGTGGAGTGCAGTCTGGACAATTTCCGCGTTGACCCGAGCCAGGGTACCCATTTCTTCCAGAACCTTACGTCTTTCAATGCGGGATACATAGATGTGGACCCATACAGATGCGGTTCCGATCAGTTTGACTATGAGTCGCTTCAGGCTATGCCTGCTGTCGGGGAGACTGAGTATATGCGCCACGTCCGTCTGGAACGTGAACTGGAGATCTGTATTGACGGCCGTAGCGGCAAGGCCTATCTGAAAATGAATAACTGATAAGCGCATGATTACATTTACAATTGCTCTGCTGATTCTGATTGGCGGGTATGTGGTTTACGGAAAGTTCGTGGCGAAGTTCTTCGGCTCCGACGACAGCCGTCCTGTTCCGGCCAAGACAATGGCCGATGGAGTGGACTATATTGAGATGCCCGCATGGAAGGCTTATATGATCCAGTTCCTGAACATTGCAGGACTGGGCCCGATATTCGGTGCCATCATGGGTGCGAAATTCGGAACGTCATCCTATCTGTGGATTGTATTCGGAACGATTTTCGGAGGTGCAGTCCATGACTATCTGGCCGGAATGGTGTCGCTGCGCAATGGAGGTGAAAGTCTTCCCAATATGGTGGGGCGGTTCCTTGGCGACGGCATCCGCAGCGTGTTCACTGTGTTCTCCATTATTCTGATGATCCTTGTGGGGTGCGTGTTTGTGTCGCAGCCGGCACAGCTGCTTGCAGACCTTACACCCAACAGCCTTAACCTCACCTTCTGGATGATTGTGATTTTCCTGTATTATCTGGCGGCAACATTGTTCCCGATTGACAAGATTATCGGCAATCTGTATCCGATTCTCGGTGCCGTGCTGATGTTCATGGCAATAGGCATCATGGCCGCCATGTATGTTATCAGACCGGAACTTCCGGAGATGTGGAACGGCTTCGGCGTGAAGTATGAGGGTAATCCCATCTTCCCTATGATGTTCGTGTCAATTGCCTGTGGCGCGGTGAGCGGTTTTCATGCCACCCAGTCACCTCTTATGGCCAGGTGTCTCAAAAAGGAAAGTGACGGGCGTAAGGTGTTTTACGGTGCGATGGTCAGCGAAGGCATCGTGGCTCTCGTCTGGGCAGCAGCTGCTACAGCATATTTCCATACAAACGGAGCAGAAGGAACGGCAGCGCAGGTTGCGATGAATATTACCCGGAAGTGGCTCGGACCGGTTGGCGGTGTTGTGGCGATTCTCGGTGTTATTGCAGCTCCTATCTCAAGCGGCGATACGGCAATGCGCAGTGCCAGACTGATGATTGCCGATTCCCTTCATTTTACGCAGAAAGGCATTTCCAACCGTCTGGCTATCTCCATTCCTCTGTTCTCCGTGACTCTTGTGGCGCTTTATGTAAGTATTACAAAGAGCGACGGATTTGCAGTCGTATGGAGGTATTTTGCATGGTGCAACCAGATGATGAGCGTGTTTACCTTCTGGGCATTGACAGTATATCTCTGCAAGAACGGTAAGAACTGTCTGATAACGCTCATTCCGGCTGTCTTCATGACATGCGTTGAAACGACTTACGTACTTATGGCTCCTGAATGGTGCGGACTGTCAGGCGCAATATCCTATCCGATAGGAATCATTGTAGCCCTGAATTTTCTTGTACTGCTGCTCAGGTGGAAGCATCGTTACAATATGAAGTTCCCACAGCAGACAAAATTCTATAAATAATTCTGCAAATAAGCAAAAACTGCTAAGCGGAGTTAGCAAAAACGAGAGAAATTGATTACCTTTGCGTTTCGGGTGAAAAAGCATCCGAAACGTTTTTTTATGGAATCATTCTTCCGTACACATGACTATCTGATTGAGCACCTGCAGGCATCTGTCAGGCGGGATCTCATGGACGAGATTGACTGGTCTCAGCGCATGATCGGCATCAAGGGCACGCGTGGAGTAGGGAAGACTACGTTCCTGCTGCAGTATGCGAGAGAGAAGTTCGGACGCGACCGTTCATGTCTGTACATAAACATGAACAACTTCTACTTTCAGGGGCGCGGTATTGCGGAGTTCGCCGGTGAGTTCCATCGGATAGGAGGAAAGGTGCTGCTCATTGATCAGGTGTTCAAGCATCCGGACTGGAGCAGCGAGCTGAGAAAATGCTACGACCTGTATCCTGACCTGAAAATCATCTTCACCGGTTCGTCGGTGATGCGTCTGAAGGAGGAGAATCCGGAACTGAACGGAATAGTCAGTTCCTATAATCTGCGCGGCTTTTCATTCCGTGAGTTCCTGAACCTCAAGGCGGGAACATCTCTGGCAAGTCACTGTCTCTGTGACATCATGAACCATCACGAGGCGATTGCGCAGGAGATTCTCAAAGAGGTGCGCCCTCAGGAGTACTTCCGCGAGTATCTGCACCATGGCTTCTATCCGTTCTTTCTGGAGAACCGGAATTTTTCAGAAAATCTGGTTAAGACGATGAACATGATGATGGAGGTCGATATTCTGCTCATAAAACAGATTGAGCTGAAGTACCTGACCAAGATCAAGAAACTGTTCTACCTGATGGCCGTGGAGGGGACTTCCGCCCCGAACGTAAGCCAGCTTGCACTGGAAACGGACACTTCCCGCGCCACTGTGATGAATTACATCAAGTATCTGGCTGATGCGAGGCTGATCAATATGGTATATGCCAAGGGGGATGAGTTCCCCAAGAAACCGGCACGTGTGATGATGCACAACCCGAACCTGATTTATACGATATATCCGCCCAGAGCAGACCGTCAGGACGTATTGGAGACCTTCTTTGTGAACACGCTCTGGAAAGATCATGTGGTCCATAAGGGCGATAAGGGCTTCAGTTTCCTCGTGGATGGCGATACGAACTTCAAGGTCTGCACCGACGAAGTCCGTCTGCGCAACAATCCGGCAGCATGGTACGCCGTCGATGACCTTGACCTCGGTCACGATAACGTTATTCCATTGTGGCTGTTCGGCTTTTTGTATTGATAATGAATGTTAGAACGAATTGTAACAATAAAACCAAAAGTTATGGCAAAGAAATTCCTAACCTGTGATGGTAACCAGGCCGCCGCACATGTAGCG
>JAKSIW010000020.1 GCA_024398555.1 Bacteroidaceae bacterium
TTATGTATCTTCGCCATGCCAATCATATAAATCGTGACATTATCAAATCATGACAATGAGGTGTAAGTCCAGACTTTGGGAGCATCTGTACATATTGCTTTTCTTTGTGGGGTGCTGGCTGTGGCTCTTTCTGGTCCAGCCGTATCATATCAGTTTCAAGGAGGAAACGGGAGCTTTTATCCGGTTGCCGGGCATGTTTGCCGCGTATATGTCCAAACCTGCGGCATTGTCCGCATTCATCGGTGATTTCCTGACCCAGTTCTTCTGGTATCGCGCCTTAGGCCCGATGATTCTCTGCGCTCTTTTCGTATTGCTCTGGCTGGGAACGGCAAAGGCTCTTGTCAGATGCGGTGTGGAACGTGTGGCTTATCTGCTGGCTCTGCTGCCGGTAGCTGTAGAGGCCGGATTCGTGTCATACCTGAACTATCCGCTGTCTGCAACTGTCGCGTTCGTCTCCGCAGTGTGGCTGTCTGTGGCATGCATGCAGAGACCTTCGCGCAATGGCTTTGACCTGTTGGCATGGGTTATGATCACACTGTCGTATTCTCTGCTGACAGGCGGTCAAGTCATTACGGTGCTGGTCCTTTTCCTACTTTACCGGAGGCGGGTGAACTGGCGGATTCTTATCGTTGAAATCCTGATGCTTTCGGGTGCCATTCTTATTCTTGGCAGCAATTTCGAGCTGTCGCCATTAGGCAGGCTGGTCTATCCTGTCATACCCGGTTACAAGCTGCCTGCCCTGATTCTGCTTGCATTGGGACCTGTCAGCGTCCTGCTGGCCGGAATTCTTGGATTGTCCGGTTTCAAGCCGAGTTACAGCGCGGTACTTTCATGTGTGGCGCTGTCCGTGTCGCTGACTTCCAGTTTCAATTCTCAGGAGGAATACATGGTCAGAATGAGTGTCAACGCATACCGCGGCCATTGGAACAAGGTCTGGACACTTGCAGAAGATGCGCCTGAGTCCATGTTCTTCGGTACTTTCTACCGCGATGTCTGTCTGGCACGAAAGAGTGAGCTTCCTGACAGACTGCTGGAATTCGGTCAGAAGGGTTCGGACGGTATGCATGTACTTGTTGAAAGAGGAACCGACTACCTATGGCTTTTTGCAAGTATTGACCAGCTGATGGAGGTGGGCGACATCCCACAGGCTACCGGATGTGCGCTGCTCTGCCAGACTATCATGCCGGGCGGTAATTCGACATTCGCCCTGCGCCGGCTGTCTGAACTGGCCATTATTTCCGGTGATTCCGATGTGGCGAAGAAATATCTGGACATGCTTTCCCATACTGTCGTGCATCGCAGGTGGGCTGAGGCAATGAAGGATAGTCTGACTGCCGGCCATCTGCCGCAGGAACTTTCGTATTATCAGGCCATTGCATCAAAAAACGACAGGCTGTTCCTGCAGAGTGACTGGTATGGCTCTCTCGAAAGCCTCGCAGCGACCAATCCTGCCAACCGTACTGCCATCGACTATCTGCTGTGTGCGCATCTGCTGGACAAGCAGCTCCAGTCATTTGTGGCGGAATACGACAAGTATTATCTGAACCGTTTCGACAGACTTGTGCACGTTCCGATTCTTTATCAGGAGGCTCTTGTAACCGGTATTACTGACAGTGAAAGTTACCGTGAGACGGTTTCCAAGTATCAGATAGACAGTGATGTGACCCAGCGGTATTCACGATTCCTCGAAGCTTTGGACAAATCCGGAGGAAATGTCGGCGAACTCGGCGAATACAAGGGCACTTACTGGTACTACCTCGTCTCCAATCGTCTGTCTTCAAATAACAACTGACTATGAGAAGATTGTATTTCCATATTGCGATACTGCTGATGGGACTTGTCTGCAGCTGCCGGCATCCGGCCGTCGTGTCCGATGCAGACAATGGGATGTTTCCTGATTATACAGATATCGTTATTCCGTGCAATATCGCCCCGTTGAATTTCCGCATCAACGGCGCTGACCGTATTGAAGTGAATGTCCGGGGACGCAGCCAGTATTCTTTCAAATGTCGGGGTGATCTTATGAAATTCCCGATGAAAAGGTGGAAAAGTATGCTGGATTCAGAGAAGGGCGGCCGATTGGATGTGCAGGTGACATATAGGGGAAACAGCGGTGAAAGTCTGAACAAGGCTTTCTTCTGGGAGGTGTCTGAATATCCGATTGACAGATACATGAGCTACCGTCTGATAGAACCTGCCTATGAAGTATGGAACGGGATTCAGATACAGGAACGTGATCTGGAGACTTTCCATACGTCTCTTCTCGGTGACAACGCACCTGACAAATGTTGTATGAACTGCCATACGTCGAATGGAAGCGGTACCTCATACATGCATCTGCGCGGGGCGAACGGAGGAACGCTGCTGAACAGAAACGGCGAGATTCTGAAGCTGGACACGAAAACGGACAGCACTATGGGCGGTGCTGTATATGGCGATATCTCCAGAGACGGACGGTATGGAGTATTTGCAGCAGCCAATATTACTTTTGCCATTCATTCCAAAGGTAACATGAGGATGGATGTCTTTGACACGGCAAGTGATCTGATTGTCATTGACTTTGACAGCCTGACTGTTACTGACAGCCGGGCTGTGAAGGGCGATGCGTTCCAGGAGACATTTCCGTGCTTTTCCGCTGATGGCAGGATGATCTTCTTCTGCAGGGCGCGGCATCTTTCCCAGCCTGACAGCACAGTTCTCATGAGATATGATATAGCCGAAGTGGATTTCAATCCGCAGACCGGTCATTTGGGAGATACTGTCCGGCTGGTCGTGAGCGGAGCAGGCAACAAAGTGTCGTTCAGTCATCTGAAATGTTCTCCTGACGGCAGATTCCTTCTGGCTACGGCGGCGCAGTACGGAACATTTCCAATCTGGCATCCTGAATCGGAAATGTGGATGATAGACCTTTCAAACGGTCATATCAACGTCATGAAGGGTACCAATGACTGGCGTGCTGATACCTACCACAGCTGGAGTTCGAACAGCCGCTGGATTGCATTTGCCACCAAACGGGATGACAACGTGTATGGCAGGCCGTACATTGCTTATGTCAGTGAGGATGGAAGTACTGGCAAGCCATTCGTCCTGCCTCAGAAGAATCCGGCTCTGTATGAAGGAACCCTCAAGTCATTCAATCTGCCGGAACTGTATATGCAGAAGGAGATATATGATAGCAGAACGACATCTTCCGTTTATTCGTCGGATGATATTGTCAAGGTCTCATATAAGTCTGCATATTAGTCCCATGGTCATAAATCCTTGAAAAAAGTTGGCTAATTATTCAAAACACCATATCTTTGCACCCGCTTAACGGCGAAACAGGGAGTCCCGCTAGCTCAGCAGGTAGAGCACATCCCTTTTAAGGATGGGGTCTCGGGTTCGAACCCCGAGCGGGACACAGATCAAGGGACAGGTCGCTGATTCATGTGTAGTGAATCGGCGACCTGTCCCTTGATTCATAGTGAATCAGCGACCTGTCCCTTGATTCAAGAGCTCTTTCCTGTATTTTCCCTGTGACTCGTCGTTCAGCATACTAAGATAGCTGTTGTAGCGGGACTGGTGAATTTTGCCTGTGGAAACGGCATCTTTTACTGCACAACCGGGTTCTGTGGTATGCGTGCAGTTGCCGTAGCGGCAGTTGCAGGAGCAGGAGAATATTTCCGGAAAGTAGTGGCTTATCTCGTCGCTGCTCATATCGAACGAACCGAATCCCTTTACTCCGGGGGTATCAATTATCCAGCCGCCTTCGGGTAGGTTGAACATTTCCGAGAATGTCGTGGTGTGCATTCCGGTATCGTGCTTGTCCGAAATTTTACCGGTACGCAGGTCCAGTTCGGGAAGCAGGCGGTTTATCAGTGTTGTCTTGCCGACGCCGGAATTGCCTGAGACCAGAGTGACCTTGTCCCTGAGAATATCGTCCAATTCCTCCAGACCGCTGTCCTGAAGAATGCTGCACTGGATGCAGCGGTATCCTATTCCGGAGTATAGGCTGCATAGTTCGTCGGCCTTACGGCACTCTTCGTCACTTAGGATGTCGCGCTTGTTGAACAGCAGGATAACAGGTACACGATATGCCTGGGCTGTTGCCAGAAATCTATCGATGAAAACGGTGGAAGTTTCGGGATGACTGATGGTCGCGACGAGCAGACACTGGTCCAGATTGCAGGCCAGAATATGGGACTGCTTGGAAAGATTGGACGAGCGGCGGACAATGTAGTTCCGTCGCTCGTCTATGTCTGTTATGAAGGCCGGTTCATTGCCTTCGGGAATCGTAATCTTTACACGGTCGCCTACGGCAACAGGGTTGGTGCTCTTGATGTCACGGATGCGGAAATTGCCCTTGATCTGGCATTCCACACGTATGCCTTCATCGGTGAGGACGATGCAGCTGTTACCTGTACTTCGGATGACTAACCCGTGCACTGTCGGCTTTGTGAATCAGACGGTCATGATTTCCTTCTCCTTCTCGGCGAAGGTATCATCGGCCTTCTTGATGTATTTGTCGTGAATTTTCTGAAGTTTCGCTTCGGCATCCTTCTCAGCATCCTCTGACAGACCGTCCTTGATTGCCTTCTTCAGCTGGTCAAGGGCATCACGTCTTGCGTTGCGGATGGATATCTTGGCAGACTCGTTCTCCTTGCTGCTCTGCTTGACAAGTTCCTTGCGGCGTTCCTCGGTAAGAGGCGGAATGCAGAGACGTATGATCTCACCGTTGTTGGTCGGCATTATGCCTACGGATGAGTCGATGATTGCCTTCTCGATGGCCTTCAGCATGTTCTTGTCCCATGGACGGATGGCAATGGTGCGGGCGTCAGGGGTAGTCAGGGCCGCAACATTGTTGACAGGCACGCGACTTCCGTATGAATCCACTCTTACTTCGTCGAGAATCTTGATGTTGGCCTTGCCGGCACGGATGTGTGCATACTCTTCAGCCAGATGCATGACAGAGAGTTCCATCATCTCTTCAGCGTCGTTCAGGCATTTGTTAACGTCAAACATATTTTTCTGTTTTTACTTCAGTACAAAGATAGACATTTTTCCCGTATTTTGAAGAAAAGATATGCATGAAAATACTATGTCATGATTATTTCATATATTTGTAAATGGGAATAAAATGTGGGAATGCGCAGTGATATTTCGGACATACTTATGCGGATGCAGGATATCAGCCTCGAGCAGATGGGGCAGGTGAGCCTGATGAACCGTATTGACGCCAAGTATCTCATGTGCGAGGGCCAGCTCCCGGAGATGCTCGGCAATCTTCAGGATGACTATATGGTCCAGGTCCTGAACGGCAGTTCATGGCAGTCCTATCATACTTCATATCTGGATGATTCGGAGCACACAATGTATCTGGCCCATCACAATGGCCGTCTGGTCAGACAGAAGGTTCGCGTCAGAACATATCTGGATTCGGATAACCTGACATTCTTCGAGGTAAAGCTGAAGAACAATCACGGCAAGACGAAGAAGAAAAGGATGAAAGTGAATGGCATGGCTTCCCTCCTTGAGGATGGTGCGGATGAGTTCCTTTCGAAGACAGCTCTGCTGGAAATCCCGCTTACTGATATGATTCCGGTGCTGGAGAACCGGTTCGAACGGATTACTCTGGTCAATAAGGCAAAGACTGAGAGACTGACAATTGATACCGCTCTCTCATTCCACAATCTGGAAACAGGTGCTTCGCGAGCGATGGAGAACCTTGTGATTGTGGAACTGAAACGCGATGGAATGGCCGATTCCAAGGCGTTGGACGTGTTGCGTGAACTGCGTGTCCATCCTTCAGGTTTCAGCAAGTACTGCATAGGGTCGGCAATGACCAATCCTGAACTGAAGCATGGGCGGTTCAACGTGAGAATCAGAAAGGTTAACAAAATAATGGATACTATATGACAGGATTATTTACAAGTCTGCTGGCAGGTGTCGGCTCAATCGTTGCCACGATGGAAGAGGGCGAGATGCTGGAAGACAGCGTTGAGACTGTAGCCGCGGCTACGCAATTCTTGCCTGAGTGGAGCAGTTTTTGGGAACTGATTATCCGTCTGATGATCAATGTTGTGACGGTTGGCATTATCGTCCATGCATTCTATTATCCCAAAGCCAAGAGACGCGACTATTACTTCACGTTCACGCTGATAGGAGTCAGTATCTTCATGCTGATATTCCTGATGGGTGGAGTGAAGCTGAAGATAGGTTTTGCTCTGGGTCTGTTCGCGATTTTCGGAATAATCAAGTACCGTACCGAGCAGGTTCCCATCCGTGAGATGACTTACCTGTTCGTGATTATTGCCGTTGCGGCCATCAACGGCCTGGCCACCAAAATCAGCTATTTTGAACTGATAGCCGCCAATCTGGTCTTTATCGTGACTCTGGCAATATGCGAGAACACGGTATGGATGAAGCATGTGGCTACGAAACTGATTGTATATGACAATGTCAAGCTCCTTCGCCCCGAAATGGAGGACGAGCTCAAGGCTGATCTGGAAAAGCGTCTCGGACTGAACATTATCCGTATTGAGGTTGGCAATGTGGACTTCCTGAAGGATTCTGCCATGATCAAGATCTACTATGAACCTGTGATGGATGAGTTCGGAACGATTGACAATGTGACCAAGGGCAGCAAAAAATTCTGATTGTGAAGAGAATACACATACATCTGATGTCTGTATGCCTCCTGCTGGTATCTGCGGCGACGGCAGCGTATGCCGAGGGAGATGATATGGGCGTCTGGCTGGAAGCCGGGGTTGAGAAGAAACTCTACAAAGGACTGGAAGCCGGGATTGAGACGGACATGCGCCTTCAGGACAATGCCGGCGAACTGGACAGATGGGGAGTGGGTGCCTCGCTGTCATACCGACTGTACCGTAATGAGGCCAAAACATTTGTCGTGAAGACAGAGATCGGAGCGAGGTTCATGAGGACGAATCATCCGGGATATACCACGATGAAGGATTCCGTCTTTGTCTGGGATAGCGAATCGGAGACGGATGTGTATAAGGGCAGGGAGTACAATGTGACCGAAGGGTACTTGCTGAACAAGTTCAGGTTTTATGCTTCTCTGTCAGCTTCTCTGGAACTCGGACGATGGAAGCTGTCACTCCGTGAAAGATATCAGATGACGGATCATGACAGTATCAGCGTGACAAGACACAAGTGGCGCTATGATTATGACACACAGGAGATAGGCGAAAGTGTCGAAGATGTCTGGAAGGGCACGGGAGATGCCCGTCAGGCGTTGCGTTCCAGACTGCAGGTGAGTTATGACATCCGTTCGTGCAAGTTCGATCCGTATGCATACATTGAGATATACAATAATCTGGAGGACGGATGTGCGGTCCAGAAGTCACGATATGCGCTGGGCATAGACTACAAGTTTATGAAAGTGAATGACTTCAAGCTGTTCTATCTGTATCAGGACCGTGCCGGGGATGACGATGTTTCCGAGCATGTGATAGGATTGGGCTACTGCTACAGCTTCTGATGAGTATTGACTGAAAGAAATTGATTTTGAGATGAGACGATATTTACTCTTTTTCCTGTTTGCTATGACGTGCTCGTGGATGCATTCACAGAGCATAGTTATCAATGAGAATGACGGCGAGACTGCCACGCTGAACGTGGACGGCCTCAGAAGTATCCAGTTCAAGGACGGAAACATGGTTGCCACCTATTCTGACGGTGATACATCGACCTATGCCTTGAGTGATATCAGCCGTCTCGACTTTGACGGAACATCTGCCGTGAACATGACCACAATGATGGACGGAAAAATCACATATTCACCGGAGAATGGTCTCGTTATTGTCGCCAATTCGGAAAAATCGCATCTTACCGTGTTCAGCATCAGCGGAACGACGGTTATGGAGAAAGTGATAGAATCGCAGTTGGAATCCATTGATCTGAGCGGTCTGGACAAGGGCATTTATCTGCTTCGTCTGGATGGCAGAACAATAAAGATAGTACGATGATGAAGAGAGAGTTATGCGTATTGGGCATCGGCCTCGTACTCTGTCTGGATACATCGGCTCAGGAGAGTATTCCAGTCTGGTTCAACGGACAGAACGGGATAAGCAGACAGGTACTGTTTACCGATATTGATTCCGCGAGTTTCCTTTATGGCAATACTGTAGGCAGTTTTTATATGAATGGAGGCATGTCCTCCGCCATGTTCTCACTGGTAAACGGTCTGGACAGCATATCATTCTCAGTTCCGGAGGGACAGTCTGAACCGTTCCCGTCTGCCGGAGACTTTGATGTGGAGTTCAGCCCGGATGACAGGACTACGTATGTGAATGCGGAAGAAGTGATTCCGGGTGAGGATGATCCGGATTTCAACGATTTTCTGGAACATTATACATTTACCAATACCCTGACTATTACCTATTCCGGTGGCAAGGCATCCTGTGACAGGTCTGTGAAGGGTGTTACCGTCAATATTTCAGGTGCGCATGTGAATGTTGTGGCCAATGTCGGCAAGCTGCGCTTCGTCCTCAAGGGCTCTACAGACAACGGCTCGTTCAAGATTGCGAGTGACAATAAGTTCCGTATTGATCTTTCGGGCGTTGATATCACCAACCCCAAGGGTGCTGCCATCAACATCCAGTCCCACAAGTCTGTGTATTTGGTTCTGGGCAAGAATACGACAAACACACTCAGGGACGGCAGCGTTTATGAGGAAGTGGAGAATGAGGACCAGAAGGCAACCCTCTTCAGCGAGGGTCAGCTTCTGATGAGCGGTTCGGGTTCGCTCAGTGTCACTAGTCTGTCGGCTCACGGTATATGCAGCGATGACTATATCAGGCTGCGTGATAACCTGGGTACACTGACTGTCGATGCCGCAGTGGACGGAATCAATGCTAAGAAACGTCTCATGATGTATGGCGGCAAGGTGAGAATTGATGCAGGCGATGACGGTCTCGTGGCACGAATGGGCCATATCATGCTGATGGGAGGAGAACTGGATGTCACGGCTGTGGATAATGGGGTCGATGCGACATACAGTCAGAATGACACGACATATATAATGATAGGTGGAGGCTTCCAGAGAATAGAGACCACCGGCAGCAAGGGACACTGCATTTCATGCACAGGAAGAATGTATGCTGACAGTGCTACGGTCCAGACATTGGCAGCAGGTGATGCCAGCAAGTGCATGAACTGCTATGGTGATCTGTCGATAGCCGATTCGAGGATTACAATGAAGACAATGGGAGATCCGATGTACAATGAGGAAGAAATGGATTTCTCATCCGCATCGGGTATCAGGTGCCGCAGTAATCTCACTGTGACGGACAGTTATATAGGCGTATCGAGTATAGGTGCTGGAGGAAAGGGCTTTAACTGTGACGGCAATATACGGCTGGACAATTCCGATATCACGCTTGTCTCTTCAGGAGGCTATGCAACCCGTGATACTGATTCGGTCAAGCCGAGAGCGCTGGAGTGCCTGAAGCTCAGCATTGGGAAGGACGTGACATTGAATATATGTGCGACGCATCATGCCATCAATGCTGCATCCTACGAGCAGCGGGGAGGCGACGTGTTCGCCATTTCGACGAACGACGGCACTCTCCCCGTCAAAGTCTCCGCCGGTCTGAATCTGACAGGCGGTATGCTGTATCAGAGCAAATACTAATCGTGCACCAGTGTGCCGATGGGCTCTCCGTCAATAACCTTGCGCAGATTGCCTGGGATGTCCATGTTGAAGACGTAGATGGGGAGTCCGTTCTCCTTGCACATTGTGGTGGCTGTCAGGTCCATCACCTTCAGACCGCGGTTGTATATCTCGTCGAATGTGATTTCATTGAACTTGACTGCGTCTGGGTCCTTTTCCGGATCGGCAGTGTAAACGCCGTCCACGCGTGTGCCCTTAAGCATTACATCCGCCTCGATCTCGATTCCGCGAAGGCTTGAACCTGTATCGGTTGTGAAATAAGGATTGCCTGTTCCGCCCACCATGATGGCTACCTTGCCTTCCTCCATTGCGGAAATGGCCTTCCACTTGCTGTAGAGTTCCCCTATCGGTTCCATGCGGATGGCAGTAAGAACTGCTGACGGGCAGCCTGCGGAGTTCAGTGCGGAACTGAGTCCGAGTCCGTTGATGACAGTTGCCAGCATTCCCATCTGATCGCCCTTGACGCGGTCGAAGCCCTTGCCGGCTCCCTTTAGTCCGCGGAATATGTTGCCGCCGCCGATAACTATTCCAATCTGAACGCCCATGTCATGAATCTCCTTGATCTGAGCTGCATATTCTCCCAGCCTCTTCTCGTCGATTCCGTACTTCTGCTCACCCATGAGGCTCTCACCGCTGAGTTTCAATAAAATTCTTTTAAAACGTGCCATTGTTATTATTCTGTGGTGAAATTTTGTGCTAAGATAATCAATTATTGTCGGGAACGGCTCTTACCTGTTTGAATTCGTAGTTGCGGGAATTGCCTTCCCGGTCTTCCAGGATGATAATCCCGTTGCTGCAGACTTTGCTTATCCGGGCCTCGAAAATGCCCTTTTCATCGAGGTATCTGTGATAGCCGTCCTTTCGGAACAGCCGTTCCATGTATCTGTCGTGGACTGCCCGGATGCCGTAATCGTGAATAAGGATGTAGTAGTCCGTAAAATGCCGTATCACTGATTGCATGATTCCGTCCACATTATGCCTGACACCGGTAATGCCGGCAACAGATATCGGATTCGGGGCATCGCTGAGGAATCGTGTCTGGTTGATATTCAGTCCCAGACCTATGATGCTGTCTGCAAGGTAATGTCCCTGCAGAGTGTTTTCAATCAGAATGCCACCCAACTTTTTCTCTTTCCAATATATGTCGTTGGGCCATTTGATGGACAGATGACGGCTCTCATCACCCAGAAGCGGGGTTACGCTTTCCAGTACGGCCAGTGCGATTGCTTCTGACAGACAGAACTGTCCGGATGCTTCAATGAAGTCAGGGACGGCCATTATGCTCATCAGCAGATTCTCCCCGGCTTCGGACTCCCAGCTGTTGCCTTTCTGGCCTCTGCCTGCTTCCTGATAGGATGCCACAGCCACATTGAACAGACAGCCTGCCGGCATTCCTTCGCAGCGGAGCCAGCTGTTGGTCGAGACGGTCTTGTCCAGTCTGTTGATTATTATATCAGTTTCCATCTAATTCCATATCGGTGGAAAGAATGCGTCCTCGATGTGTACGACGGACGGTTCTCCCTCATTTATGACTATGGTGATGATATCAAACCGTACATGCAGATCCAGAGCCTTCAGCCTGACATACGCATCAGCAGCACTTACGATGCGTCTTATCTTCCTGCTGTCAACGGCTTCCTCAGGAGTCCCGTAGTCCGTGCTGCTTCTGGTCTTGACCTCAACGATAACCAGCTCGTCATCCTTACGGGCAATCAGGTCCAGCTCTTTGTGACCGCTGTGCCAGTTGCGGTCCAGAACACTGTATCCGCATCTGGCAAGATAAGCTGCGGCAATGTCTTCACCATTAATACCCAATTTGTTGTGTGTCGCCATGAAATCAGCATTAACTTTACAAAAATACTCACTTTTCGGTCATTTTGATTGTGCGGGTACGCAAATTATAATACCTTCGCTCCCGTATGGCTGACAAGGACAACAGAAATCACAGGCTCGTTTGTCTGATGAATGACGAGGAGATGGAGTTCATGGAACGCTATCTGCGCAAGTACAGGATAACGAACAAGAGCCGCTGGATGCGTGAGACTCTGGTGGGTTTCATGTATCAGAATTTGGGAAAGGACTATCCGACCCTGTTCGATGAGCAGGAAATGCGTCGCTGATGGACGATACCGCTTATATGAGAATCGCGCTGGAAGAGGCCGAAGCGGCATTCCGTGCTGACGAGATACCGGTGGGCGCGGTTGTCGTATGCAAGGACAGAATCATAGCCAGAACGCACAATCTCACTGAGACTCTCAATGATGTGACTGCTCATGCCGAGATGCAGGCCATTACGTCTGCGTCTGATTTTTTGGGAGGCAAATACTTGAATGACTGTACTATGTATGTGACCGTCGAGCCCTGCGTGATGTGTGCGGGCGCTATCGGCTGGTCTCAATTGGGACGTCTGGTGTATGGCGCTGATGACGTGAAACGCGGTTATTCAAAGTTTGCTGCCGGGGCACTCCATCCGAAGACTGCAGTAGTAAGGGGAGTGCTTGCAGAGGAGTCCGCCGCCCTGATGAGTGATTTCTTCAGAAAGAAAAGGTAAAGCGTGATGACCTGTCAGACCTTTTCATAATCCACATACTCTCCCTCATCTTCTGCAAATATCTTTTCCTTGCCGGATTTTCTGGATTTCCGTTTGGTCTTCTCCTTTGTACTGCTCCAGTCCTGACTGCGCTTCTTATGGAACAGACGTTCGTATATCGATACGATTCCGTTCGTAATGCCATAGAGCAGGTTCCTGAATATTGTCAGGACTCCCACTGCGGACAGGATAAATGCCAGAAGAATTAAAATCATACGGCGCTGACTTTTCTTGGTTCTATGACATGAGTACAAATATCATGCCAAGATTCATTTCCGACATGTGCAGACGGATAATATTATGTACCAGAGAATTATCGGAGCAACTCCCTTTATTCCGAAGGCCAATGCCAGAATGGCTGAACCTGCCAGAAAGATATATCTGATGTAATTGTCATGCCATCCGAGGTTCTTGAATTTCAGGGAGAACATGGGAATCTCGCTGATCAGCAGGAATGAGAACAGAATTATGCCGGCGATGACAATCCAGCCGACCACGGGGCTTGATGCACCCTGCAGCCATAAGCAGATACCGCACCAGAACAGCGCGTCTGCCGGAACGGCGAGGCCGAGGAAGGATGTTGTCTGCCTTTCGTCAATATTGAACTTGGCCAGTCTCAAGGCTGAAAATGCTGCCAGTATCAGAGCTATGTACGGTATGAAAGCCTGTCCTGCCTGCCATTCAATGCCCGAAAGCAGATTCCTGCAGAGAAGAGCCGGGGCAAGACCGAAGGTGGTAAGGTCTGCAAGTGAATCCAGCTCCTTGCCCAATGGCGAATATGCATGGAGCAACCGGGCTGACAGACCGTCGCAGAAATCGAATGCGGCACCTGCAATTATCCATAGGAATGCAGTCCTGACGCATCCGCCGCATGCTGCAATGACAGCCATGCAGCCTGAGAGCAGGTTGCAGCAGGTTATTGTATTGGGAATATGTCGTGTGATACAGTTAGCCATAGTGATACTTACGGTAGTTTTGCAAGTATGGTCAGGTCTGCCTTGACCTTTTCGTCCATCTTGACACATACCAGCGAACCGAGCGGAAGGTAGATATCAACTCTCGAACCGAGCTTGATGAATCCCAGATGCTGGTCAATCCGGCACTTGTCTCCGACAGAAGGGTATGTGACTATGCGTCTGGCCATAAGTCCTGCAATCTGTCTGACCATGACCTCCTGACCGTCTTCAGTTTCGATAACGACCATGGAACGCTCATTCTCGGTGCTTGACTTCGGCTTGTCGGCGGCATGGAAACTTCCTTCCTGATGGCTGATTTTCCTGACGGTACCGTTTACGGGATACCAGTTTGCATGAACATCAAACAGGTTCATGAATGTGGAGACCAGGATTCTCCTGTCGTGAAAATATTCCGTTTCATCCACTTCCTCGATTGCTACGATGACACCGTCGGCAGATGCGACAACGACCTTGTCGCGGTCATCGCTCGGAAAATGCCTGCATGGATTTCTGAAGAAATTGAGCAGCAGGAGGAACACAATCAGGGATACGGCCAGAAATATCCAGGAGCCGATTCCATAGATGCCGGGAATGAAGAGGACTATGTTGATTACGGCAAGAACAGCAGCCGTCACCAGCAGTGTGGTGAAGCCTTCGCGGTTTATTGCCGTTTCCTTTTTCTCTTTGGCACTCATGTGATGATAGTATCTTAGCGCGCAAAGATACACAATTTTCTCACATTATATTATAAGGTGGGGCAATTGGATTTGTCTTCGTCCGTTGTTGAAAACTTTTCAGATGTACAATGCTTGCTTTCTGTCTGCATCGGCCGTAACTTTATAAGCTATTTGTTCGCATTATGCAGGATTTCGTCCATTTGCATGTACACACGCAGTATTCGCTGCTTGACGGTCAGACCAGCATCCAGAAGATGGTGGACAAGGCCGTTGCCGATGGTATGCGCGGCATTGCCATAACCGATCATGGCAATATGATGGGTGTGAAGGAATTCTTCAACTATTGCAAAAAGGTAAATGGCAAGCTTGAGGCTGAAGGAAGGCATTTCAAACCGATTTTCGGGTGTGAGGTCTATGTAGCCCCGCGACACAAGGAGCAGAAGGAGGGCAAGTCCGATGCCGCCAACTATCATCTGATTCTGCTGGCAAAGAACAGTGTCGGATACCATAATCTGATAAAACTCGTGTCACGTGCGTGGACTGACGGCTATTACTATCATCCCCGTACCGACAAATATGATATTGAGAGATTCCACGAAGGAATCATCTGCTGTTCCGCCTGTATCGGCGGTGAAGTCCCCAGGATGATTCTGGCGGGCGAGCTGGAAAAGGCCGATGAAACCGTGCAGTGGTTCAGGAATCTGTTCGGCGAGGATTACTATATTGAGCTGCAGCTCCACAAGGCTACTGTGGAAAAGGCCAATCATGAGACGTATGAGCTTCAGCTGAAAGCAAATGAGGAACTGCTGAAACTCGCAGCAAAATACAATATCAGGACGGTCTGTACCAATGATGTCCATTTCCTGGAGGAGGAGAATGCCGATGCACACGAACTGCTGATATGTCTCAATACAGGTAAGGATCCTGATGATCCTACGCTGATGCGCTATACCAAGCAGGAATGGCTCAAGACCCGCGAGGAGATGAACCTCGTTTTCAAGGACTATCCTGAAGCGCTGGCAAATACCTGCGAAATCCTGGACAAGGTGGAGGAATATACCATCGATCATCCGCCTATCATGCCTTTCTTCGCGATACCGGAGGAGTTCGGTACAGAAGAGGAGTACAGGAAAAGATTCACAGAGAAGGACCTTTTCGACGAATTCACCCGTGACGAGCATGGCAATGTGGTCATGTCGGAGGAGGATGCCGGAAAAAAGATAGCCAAACTGGGCGGATATGACAAGCTGTACAGGATAAAGTTCGAAGCGGACTATCTGCGCAAGCTAACGTTTGACGGAGCGAAGAAACGGTATGGCGATCCGCTTCCAAAGGATATTGAGGAACAGCTCCTGTTCGAGCTGCATGTGATGAAGACCATGGGATTTCCTGGCTACTTCCTTATTGTACAGGACTTTATCAATGCCGCCCGCAATGAGCTCGGAGTGTCGGTGGGACCGGGACGTGGTTCTGCTGCAGGTTCTGCGGTGGCGTATTGCCTCGGCATCACGCAGATTGATCCTATCAAGTATGACCTGCTGTTCGAGCGTTTCCTGAATCCTGACAGAATTTCATTGCCTGATATTGACGTCGATTTCGATGATGACGGCCGCATACGCGTGCTTCAGTGGGTGACACAGAAGTACGGACAGGAGAAGGTTGCACACATCATCACCTATGGTACTATGGCCACCAAGATGTCCATCAAGGACGTGGCCCGTGTGCTGAAAGTTCCGTTGGAAGTGTCAAATGCCCTGTGCAAGGCGATTCCGGATCGTCTGCCGGGAGACAAGAAGATGAATCTTCCGAACGCAATTGAGTGCGTGCCGGAACTGCAGCAGGCCGAGGCATCCCCGGATCCTCTTCTGCGCAATACCATCAGGTTTGCAAGAATGCTTGAGGGCAATATCCGTGGAACCGGTGTTCATGCATGCGGTACCATTATCTGCAGGGACGACATCACAGACTGGGTGCCTGTGAGCATCGCCACTGACAAGGACGGTGAACGTCTGCTTGTGACCCAGTATGAAGGAAGTGTCATTGAGGATACAGGTCTCATCAAGATGGACTTCCTGGGACTGAAGACTCTTTCCATCATCAAGGAGGCGGTGGCCAACATCAAGTCCGGTCTCGGGGAGGTTGTCGATATAGATACGATACCGATTGATGATGAGAAGACCTTCCAGCTGTACTGCGAGGGCAAGACTATAGGTACGTTCCAGTTTGAGTCCCCCGGTATGCAGAAGTATCTGAGGGAACTGCAGCCCAGTGTCTTTGAGGACCTGATAGCAATGAATGCGCTGTACCGTCCGGGACCGATGGACTATATTCCCGATTTCATCGATAGAAAGCTGGGCCGTAAGCCTATCGAGTACGATATCCCGTGTATGGAGAAGTACCTGAAGGATACTTACGGAATCACCGTCTATCAGGAGCAGGTGATGCTTCTGTCGCGTCTGCTTGCTAACTTCACGCGAGGTGAGAGCGACACGCTGCGCAAGGCTATGGGCAAGAAACTCAAGGACAAGCTGGATCATCTGAAACCCAAGTTCATTGAGGGTGGCAAGGCAAACGGACACGATCCTGCCGTTCTGGAGAAAATCTGGAAGGACTGGGAGAAGTTCGCCTCATACGCATTCAACAAATCGCATGCTACATGCTATTCGTGGGTGGCATACCAGACCGCATATCTCAAGGCGCACTATCCGGCACAGTACATGGCTGCGGTCCTGAGCTGTAACCTGAATGATATTACTGAAATGACCAAACTCATGGACGAGAGCCGTTCCATGGGAATAGAGGTACTCGGCCCGGATGTAAATGAGAGCGGCTTCAAGTTCACTGCAACCAGGTCAGGTAATATCCGCTTCGGTATGGCGGGCGTGAAGGGAGTGGGCTCCAATGCTGTGCAGGCAATCATTGACGAACGTGAGAAGAATGGGCCGTTTACCGATGTGTATGACTTTGTGGAACGCGTGAATCTTTCCTCGTGCAATCGCAAGAATGTGGAATGCCTGGCTCTGGCGGGAGCATTTGACAGTTTCGGCAACATCGCGCGTGAACAGTTTGTGGAGCCTTGCGGAAAGAACAATGAGGATTTTGCTGAAATCCTGGTACGGTACGGCAACAAATACCAGTTCGACAAGCTGCAGTCCCAGAATTCCCTGTTCGGCATGATGGACGGCGCTGTGGATATCGCGCGTCCGGAATTTCCTCCTTATGCGCAATGGTCATCTCTGGCACGTCTTGACAAGGAGAAGGAACTGACGGGCATTTACATGTCGGCACATCCGCTGGACGAATACAGCATTATCATCAGGGATATCTGCAATACGCAGATGACGGAACTGAAGGAGAAGAACTCTCTTGCAGGACGTGACATTATTGCCGGTGGCATTGTCACCGATGTCAGGGAGGGCACCACCAAGACCAACAAGAAATACGGTATCACCAAAATTGAGGATTATTCCGGTCAGGGGGAACTGGCTCTGTTCGGAGAGGACTGGGTCAAATGGGGCAACTACATGAAGGTGGGCAATTTCCTGTTCATCAAGGGGAAATGTCTGCCATACAAGTATGATCCCAACAGATTTGACTTCAGTATCACGTCAATAGAACTGCTTCCTGACGTAAAGGACAGGATTGTAGATAGCATCACGATTCATCTGGATCTGAACATACTGGATCAGATGATTGTGACGGAGCTGGCCCAGCTTACCGCTGAACCGGGGAATACCAAACTGAAGTTTGGCATACGGGACCTGGAACATGGCTACAATGTCGATCTCGTATCTGCCGGAAGAACCATTCAGGTGACAGGAGAACTGATAAAGTTCATCAATGAGACAGAAGGACTGGATTATTCAATCAACAAATAAAAATTAAGGTTATGGAAATTACAGAACAGAATTTTGAATCAATGGTCGCAGAAGGCAAACCGATGGTCATTGATTTCTGGGCAACATGGTGCGGACCTTGCAAGCGTCTTGCTCCGGTTATTGAGGAACTTGCCGCACAGTATGCCGGCAAGGTCATTATCGGCAAATGCGACATTGAGGAGAACCCTGAACTGACCGAGAAGTTCGGCATCATGAGTGTCCCGACAGTGGCTTTCATCAGGAACGGTGAGCTGATAGATTCTCAGGTAGGAGTGGCAGGCAAGCCTGTCTATGAGCAGAAAATCAACTCAATGCTGTGATCAGATGGTAAATGATGAATTCCAGGACCTGGACCTGGACGATGAGAAAACTGTCGCGTTCATAAAGGACAGTCTTCCGCAGGATCTTAAGGAGAAGTACCCGGAGGATACGTTGTACTATATTCTTGATGTGATAAACGATTACTTTGCCACGAGCGGTGTTCTGGACACTGAGCCTGACAAGGACGGTTTCATCGAGATAGACAACGAAGCCGTGGCATCCTATATCGTGAAGGAAGCAAAGCGCGATGGAATGGGCGATTTTGACCCGGAGGAGATTCTGCTGATCGTTGAGGCGGAGGCAGACTATGTGGATGGCCTAGAGGATTAGCAGTCTGGTTCCGTCAGGCTGTTCTTCTATTCTGACGCGCACGGTGTCTTCAGGCAGCACGGATTCTGCAAGTTCCGGCCATTCGATGAAGCATAGCGCTCCGCAGTAGAAGTAGTCCTCATATCCCAGGTCATAGACCTCTTCGATTTTCTTTATCCTATAGAAGTCGAAGTGATATATCAGCTCAGCTGTAGTGGCTGAGCGATATTCGTTTACTATGGCGAATGTAGGGGAATTGACTTCGTCCTCCACTCCGAGCTCCTTGCAGAGTGCCTTGATGAACGTAGTCTTGCCGGCTCCCATCTTACCGTAGAACGCGAATACGGTATTGTCTCCCATGAGTTTGATGAACTCTCTGGCTGCATCTGCCAGCTCATCTGCTGATTTCAGAATGATATTCATATACCTATTTGTTCTTTGGCGACAGAGTTATCAGAGGTATTATCATCTCTTCAAGTGAGATGCCTCCATGCTGGAACGTATCTTTGAAGTATGTCGCGTAACTGTTGAAATTGTTCTGATAGACGAAGAAATCGCTGTCTGTAGCGAAGATGTATGATGTACTGACGTTGGGCGAAGGAAGGAATGCCTTGCCCGGATCCGATATTTCGAAGACCTCCTTCGGATTGTAGCCAAGATTGCGGCCGAGCTTGTATCTCAGGTTGGTGTTGGTGTTCCTGTCACCGATGATACGCACCGGCTTGTTTACCCGGATGCTGCCGTGATCCGTAGTCACTACTGTCTTGCGTCCGGTTGCTGCAATGGCGCGGAACAGTTCCTTGACGGAGGAGTGGTTGAACCAGGACAGGATAAGGCTGCGGTATGCCGATTCGTCGGCTGCCAGTTCACGCATCATTTTGGAATCTGTCTTGGAATGTGACATGATGTCTATGAAATTGATGACTATGACATTGAGGTCGTTAGACAGAATGTTGTTGAACTGTCCGAGAAGTCTGTCAGCTGCCTGTGAATCGTTGATCTTGTTGTATGAGAATGTGTTCCTGCGACGGAATCTGTCCAGATGGGTCTGGATGAGCGGGGCTTCGTTCAGGTTCTTTCCTTCATCCGAATCTTCGTCCACCCACAGTTCCGGAAACATTGTGCTGATTTTGTTTGGCATCAGCCCGGAGAAAATGGCGTTGCGCGAATACTGGGTCGCAGTGGGAAGAATGCTGTAATAGAGTTCTTCGTCGCAGGCGAACAACTCTGACAGCTCGGAACTCATTGCCTTCCACTGGTCGTACCGGAAGTTATCCATCACGATGAGAAACATCTTTTCACCATTGTCCAGAGTAGGGAAGACGCTGTGCTTGAATATCTGCGTACTCAGAAGTGGAGCATTCTCCGGATGCTGCATCCAGTCTAAATAGTTGCGTTTGATGAATTTGGCAAAGCTCTGGTTGGCTTCAGCCTTCTGGGCTGTGAGCATTTCGTGCATGTTGCTGTCCGCATCCTGCAGTTCCAGTTCCCAATGGACCAGCTGACGATATATCTCCATCCAGTCATCGGCTGTGCAGGAGTCATTGATAAGCATGCTCAGACGGCCGAAATTCTGCTGATAGCTGCGGCTGGTTTCGGCTGTGACAATGTCACGCTTGTGTATGTTCTTCTTGAGCGTAAGCAGAATCTGGTTAGGATGAACAGGCTTGATCAGGTAATCGGCGATTTTGGATCCGATGGCCTGATCCATGATATCCTCCTCCTCGCTTTTTGTCACCATCACGACAGGTATGTTTGAATTGATTTCCTTGATTCGCGCCAGCGTCTCAAGTCCGCTCATTCCAAGCATGTTCTCATCCAGGAATACCAGATCGTAGTTCCTGACCCTGCAGCGTGCGATGGCATCCCCTCCGTTTGTCACGGTATCCACCTCGTAACCTTTGTTCTCGAGGAAAAGAATATGGGCGCGCAGTATGTCTATCTCGTCATCAACCCAGAGTAGTGTGCCGTTCTTATTCATATTCTACGTCGTCTTCAAAATCGGGTTCGTCAATTGTCATTCCGTCAATGTCAAACTCAGGAATGTTCAGGAACTGCTCATCATAGAATTCCTGATACTCGTTGAAGCTGTAGTATCTCAGAAGCAGTTCCAGATTCTCTTTCGTAATGATCAGAGTGTTGATGCCTTCCAGCTTGGAGGCCAGATCCCCGTCTGCATACAGGCGCTGACGGTAGAGGTATGCCTCGTCGAAATTGAGGAATTCGCTGATGACCAGCATTCCTATTCCCTGCTCATGGCGGAATGTCATGTCGAAATTCCTGACCATGTATCTGCTGAAATTGTAGCTCGCTGTTTCAAACAGCAGCTGGTTTTCGTTCAGGGAGTCCGCAGGATAGGCCATGACGACGATGTATGGCTGCATACGGTCCGCGTTGAACTGCGGCCTGATGCTGTCAGTCTGTATGGAATCTCCATCCATGCTGACTCTTCTGTTCCAGATGGAGCCGAATGAAGAGGATTGGAGGATTTTGCCATCATGTACACCCTGGGTGATTATGGTGGCCAGCTGGGCTATCTGTTCTTCCGGATATTTCTCAATGACTGTCTTCAGACCATCCAGAAAGCCCTGGATATCTCCGGAATACAGTCGGCTGGTGGCATTCAGGAAAATGAACTTGCCTCTGTTGCTTCCTGCAGGATACCTCTCTTCGGAAATCCTGCAGCACTCGTCAAGTTCTGTCATCTGACCGTTGCGGAAGTACTGGTAGGCAACCTGATACAGCGAATCCTCCCGATGCTTCCCGTATTTGACATTCTCCTCGAAATACGGATCGGAGACTATCAGTGTGTATCTGCTGTCGGGATATTGGGATTTGAGCGATTCCCTGCTCATTTCCGCCATATCGTTCCTCTTCCAGAGTGAGTACAGCAGATATAGGTTGTACAGTGCATCGTCGGCACTTTCCATTTCGGGGAAATCCTCGGCGCTCCTGCGAAGTGCTTTCTCGGAAAGTTCATATTCCCTGAGTTCATCCTTGTAAATGACTCCTGCCTGCAGAAGGGCGTCAGAAAGCCGCTCACCGGACTCGTGGAACTGTTCTGCCGTGTATGGTATCTGCTGCAGATAATACTCGCGGGTGTGGGGGTCATCGGACTCCGCGATGGTTTTCTGTCCGGAGACAGCCGTGGAATCCGAGGCTGTGGAATCGCTCTTCTCTGTCAGGGATTCATCTCCGGTCTCATCGTCAAATTCAAGGGAAGCCGACTTGTCAGATCTTCGCCAGTGATCTTCAAGTTTCCTCCGGCCCCAGGTCCTGTTGAACTGACTGACACCTTTCTTGACCAATGCCGGATTGTAGAAATACCACGATGCTTCATCAGATTCGATAACGGGTTTCTGTGACATTCCGTCAGCCATCTCGGCCTCGCGTTCTGCCTGTTCTGCCAGTCTTGCCGCTTCCTCCTCTTCGGCTACCAACTTCTCTATTATACCGTCTATGATTCTGACTACAGTCGTATCCGGCAGAGTGGAGAGATGCCTCAGACTGTCCTGCAGCTCGACTTCTTCGGTATATCTGACAAGAGTCTCGAGAACGGATGAACGCAGCATGAGCTCATCATATTTCGCGTTGTCCTGATCGACAAGCCCTACGGCCTCCGAGTAGCATCTTGCGGCATCGGAATAATCCGCCCGATCCCAGTACAGTGATGCCATCGTAAGCAGCAGGATGCCTCTTTCAGGCCTTCTTTCAGAACACTCGCTGAGACCTGTCTCATATTCATGAAGAGCCTTCAAAGTGTCTCCGCATGCCAGAAAGACGTTGCCGATGGCATAATAAACCTGATCCAGATATCTCTTGTTGTTCGGGTTGCGGGCCATCCTTCTCAGTTTCTTCTCTATTTTGTGGGCATCGGTGGACGGCATGGCTTCGGTCTGCTGTATGCGGGCGTTGAATTCCACCTGGTACGGAGGATTCCTGCGTATTACCTTCTGAAAACTGCTGTAGGATTTCTCCATGTCTCCGGTCTCCTTGTAAAGTTGGCCGAGCAGGTAGTATTCGCGTATTTTCTGGCTTTTGCTCACTCTCTGTCCCGGCATTGCCTGTTTCAGCACCGGAATAGCCTCCCTATAGCGTTTCTGCTTGAGCAGATGGGATGCCCTTATTGCGGAATAATCGCTTCTCAGTGTTGCAGGAATGGAGTCCAGCGCCATTCTGGAAAAGACCTCATCCGCTTCATAGTTCCATCCGAGTTCGGAATAGCACATTGCCATCTTCATCCGTGATTCGGCTACGACTGAAGCGTCATCCGCGTAGAGCCTGCCGATGTAGGAATATGTTGATGCCGCCTCAAGGAACTCTCCCTTCTGCATCTGCGCATCAGCCATCAGCATCCATGCATGCCATAGGAATGGATTGTACTCGTTCTTATTGTACCATTCCTTGTCCCTCCTGCTACCGTCCTTTTTGACAGGTTTTGCCTTGATTGAGTGTAATGTGACGCACTTCTGAGCCTTCTCAATGGCAATGTCGAAACTTCCTGTCCCGGACTTGACCGCCGTTTCGTTGCTTATCGGAAAGAGATCCAGTATTTCCAGATAGTTGTCCGCTACCGCATTCTCCTGCTCCCGGTAGCCCTTTTCGAAAGCCTGCTCTCCGTTGAAGTATGTATTGAATCGGGTGAGCATGGCCTGACTGAACCTGGACATCGCCGTGTTCTTCTGCGTGGAGCATCCTGCCGCCGTCAGCAGCAGAACCGAAGCCATAACGCAATATGCCGATAATTTCCTCACCTC
>JAKSIW010000021.1 GCA_024398555.1 Bacteroidaceae bacterium
TCCTATACAATCAAACTGCCTGAGTATGTGACTGCTCTGACATTTGCTCTGGACGGTTGCAACACCATCGTATGCCCCATCGCCAACAAGCACGGTGTGGCTGATGTGGAGATGTTCACAGACAAGTTCTCTGAAATCTACACTTCAAAGCGCGATGCAACCAGATCAAAGTCAGCACAGGTAAGCAGCAAGAATGCAGACCTTTCGGTTGACGATCAGATCCAGAACAATCTCATGGGTGAGATTCTCACATCAATGAGGTCTGGCCAGCTCGGAATAGGTGCAAGCATGCTGGTAGCAGGTATCAATTCACTGAACATCAATACCCAGCCGCTGGTTGTAGTCGATGGAGTCATCATGGATATGCAGTATGACCGCGAGTACATGCACGACGGCTACTACAACAATATCCTTTCCAACATCATGGTTGAGGACATTGAAAACATCCAGGTTCTCAAGAGCGGTCTTGCAATCTACGGTGCCAAGGGTGCCAACGGTGTCATCCTCATCAACACCAAGCGTAACAAGAGCATGGCTACCAAGATTGACGTTTCCCTGGCCGGTAGCTACCAGCTGATGCCAAAGCTTCCTGACATGATGAATTCATCACAGTACAGAAGCTACGCATCCGAGCTGCTCGGTTCAACAGGTACTGAGGTTGCTGAAGAGTACAAGTTCCTGCAGCTTGATCCGGGTTACTACTATTACAAGACCTATCATAATGAAACTGACTGGTCAGACGAGACCTATCGCAATGCCTTCATCCAGAACTACAGCATCAATGTGCAGGGTGGTGATGACATCGCCAACTACAACCTCTCAGTAGGTTATGCAAAGGGTGATGCCACTCTGGAGGAGAATGACTACTCACGTTTCAATCTGCGACTCAACTCTGACATTATCCTGAGTGACAGGATTTCCGTCAAGTTCGATGCTGCCTACAGCGATGTAACCCGCGACATGCGTGACGACGGTGTCTCATCAAATGTCGATGATGCTACCATTACTGCTCCGGGATTCCTCTCTCTGATCAAGGCTCCTTTCCTGAGCCCGTATTCATACGACATCAACGGTAATCTCTCACAGTACCTGTCAGGTAATGATGATTATCTGGATGAGGTCCTCGGTGAGGAGGTATCTCTTGCAAACCCTGTTGCCATCCTCAAGAACGGCAGCGGCATCAACAAGAACTACCTCGGCAGCCGTCTGATTACCATCTCAATAACTCCTAAGTTCGAGATTAACCGCTACTGGTCAATCAGCGAGCATTTCAACTACACGCTGTCTTCAGTTGACGAGAACTACTATCTTCCGATTATCGGTACTCCGAAGTTCAAGGTTATCGGCATCGGTGAGGTTGAGAACAAGGCTGCCGCTATGGCTACCCAGCAGAACTCATTCATGAGCAATACCTACTTCAACTTTGACAAGAGATTCAATGCTCACGACTGGCATGTATCAGGAGGTCTGCGCTGGTTCAACAATCTGTACAAGCAGAACTCTATGCTCGGTTACAACTCAGGTAATGACAAGACCCCGAACATGTCAACCAGCTTGCAGTACAAGTCAACTGCAGGTGTGGATGATCATGACATCTCACTCACATGGTGGGCACAGGGTAACTACAACTACCGCGAGCGCTATTATGCAAGCGTCGGTCTCGGCCTTTCAGCTTCATCACGTTTCGGTGGTGATGTTGACAATGGTGTCAAGCTGGCCGGAGTGCCTTGGGGACTCTTCCCGTCAGCATCCGCAGCATGGGTTATGTCATCCGAGTCATGGTTCAATGTCAAGTTCATCGATTTCCTGAAGTTCAATGCATCATTTGACATGACCGGTAATGACGGCTTCAATGATACTGCTTCACGTACATACTTCTCACCTGTACGTCTTCTCGGCGCAACCGGTATCGCACTTGACAATATCGGAAACAGCACCCTGCAGTGGGAGACCACAACAAGGTACTCTGTCGGTTTTGACATGAACCTCTTCAAGAATCGTCTGACTCTCTCCGGTAGTGTATTCAGCAGCAGAACTGTCAATCTTCTCTCAATCAGCCGCCTGTCATACCTGACCGGTATCGAGGAGTCATGGAGCAACGGAGGCAAGCTGAAGAACTTCGGTTTTGATGCTTCTGCCGGTGTAAAGATTCTGAATAACAGGAATCTCACTTGGGAGGCTGGTGTAGGCATTGGCGGTTACAAGAATGAACTTGTAGAACTTCCCGACAATGACCGTGCATTCAATACCGAATTATACGGCGCAACTGTAAGGTCACAGGTAGGAAGCCCGGTAGGCATCTTCTACGGTTATGAGACTGATGGCGTATTCTCAACCACACAGGAAGCAGAGGCTGCAAATCTCAAGATGCTTGCAACAACAGGCAATCCGATGAATTTCGAGGCCGGTGATGTCCGTTTCGTTGACCAGAACGGTGACGGTTTCATCAATGAGGCGGATATGGTGGAAATAGGTGATCCTAATCCTGATTTCTACGGTCGTCTCTATACTACTCTCACATACAAGGGCTTCACTCTGAATGCAACCCTCACAGGTTCATACGGCGGTGACATCTTCAACTATCAGCGCATGATTCTGGAGAGCGGCTCACGCTTCATGAATCAGACCGAAGCAATGGTTAACCGTTGGACATGTGAAGGTCAGGTTACTGATATTCCTTCTGCAAGCTACGGTGATCCGATGCAGAACTCACGTTTCTCAGACCGCTGGATTGAGGATGGATCATATATCCGTCTGAAGAACGTCACTCTGAGTTACAGGATTCCTGTTGACAATGCAATTATCCATGGTATCACGGTATGGGGAGCAGCCAACAACGTTGTGACATTTACCAAGTATCTTGGCAGTGATCCGGAATTCTCATTGAGCAACAATATTCTTACGCAGGGTATCGATCGCGGTCTGCTGCCTCTGAGCAGGAACTTCTCGTTAGGCGTTAAGATTAATCTCTAATTCGTATGACAATGAAAACGAAATCCATATTATTTGCAGCGCTTTGCGCCGGACTTCTCGGATTCACTTCATGTGAGGACATGCTGACGACTGAATCGACCATCGTCATGTTCGAGAATGATAATGAACTGAATGAGTCAACCGATACCGTCTATTCTGTTCTGGGTATTCTCCAGAAGATCCAGAAGATTGCAGACAGAACCGTTCTCTTCGGTGAACTTCGCGGCGATCTGACTTCCCTGAATAATCTCGCTTCCTCAGACCTTCAGGAGATCAGCTCCTTTACAGTCACCAATGAAAACAAGTACAACAATCCTATTGACTACTATGCAGTAATCAATAACTGTAACTACTATCTGGCTCACGCTGATACAGCTTACAAGAAGAACAACGACTATATATTCCGCAAGGAGTACGGTGTGGTTCTGTCATATCGTGCATGGGCTTATCTGAAGCTCGCCGAGGCATACGGCAAGGTTCCTTTCATCACCGAACCTCTGACCAATGGCGCCAAGGCTGACCCGGCACTCTATGACTTACTCGACATTAGGGAAATCGCAAGGAAGCTTATTCCTGATCTGATTCCTTTTGTTGATGTGGATATGCCGAACTACGGCCAGATTGATACTTTCGAGGATTCACAGTATTTCTTCATTCCGGTCAGAATCATGCTTGGTGAGCTCTGTCTCTGGGCAGGAGAAGGCTACTACGAGATGGCGGCTTCCTATCTGCATGACTATCTCTACAGAGTGGGCAACTACGTGACAACCGGCTATGACGGAATCTGGTGGACAGGCAGCAGATTTGTCTCCTATCAGGATCGTTATTCACCTCTCTTCGGTGCCAATTCTTCACAGCAGCAGATTACCTTCATTCCTATGGAGGATGAGTACTATGACGGTGTGACCAGCGAACTGGATGATCTGTTCAATTCGACCAAGGACAACTACTATTTCTACAAGGCTACTGCATCACCTGCCATTCGCGAACTGTCGGCTGCACAGAAGTGTATTTACTACGACGGAATGGAGAAGGAGATACACTACGTCAATCCGGATGAGATGACGAATGACCTCATGAGAGGTGACCTTCGCCTCTTCTCAGTCCTGAGTGTTGACAATGATATCACCGACGAAAAGCTGTCTTCCAACTACAATACCGAGAAGCAGACACTGAAGAAAATCAATGCAACTAAAATTTGCATCTTCAGAAAAGACCTCGTATATTTGCGTCTTGCCGAGGCTCTGAATTACGCCGGTTTCCCGGAATCAGCGTTTGCAGTGCTGAAGTATGGACTTTCAAATCAGTGGTGGGAGATGAGAGATGACTACATTTCCAAGGAAGAGAAGGCAAAGGCAAGTGCCAAGGGATTCATCAACTTCCCGTACAATGGCCCTGGCGATGGCTTCTATCCTTATGTATATCTCTCGGCAACCGGTTCGGTGAGCAGTAACAGTAACACCTTCGGTATTCACAGCCGCGGCTGCGGTCTGGCAGAGATGGATACCACTTATGTACTGAACTGCCATCCGGATACGCTTTCAGACAGATATTTCAATATGTCTGAAGGAGAGAAGGTCGCCTATCTCGATTCTGTAAGAGCAGAACAGCAGATAGAGGTTGAGAAACTCCTCATTGATGAACTTGCATTGGAGACCGCATTCGAGGGCAACCGTTTCGGTGACCTTATCAGGTTCTCGATGCATAGAGGTGAGAGAATGGGATGCTATTCAGACAATCAGTTCCTTGCTGACAGGGTTGCTGCCAGAAACGGTTCTGACAAGATTGATGGCAGTCTCCAGCTCAAGTTGAAGGGCGATGGTACCAGCTATAACCAGGCCTGGTATCTGCCGCTCCCATAATTGGACAATCTACCCTGTCAGGTGATGAGCCTGACAGGGCGGAATATATGTTTTAGAATTTTGTGTTTTTAACCTTATTATTAATTAACAATTCAAGTTTATGAAAAAACTTAACTTATTGTTGGCCGGCTCACTGGCACTTCTGGGTCTGAATGCAAGCGCTCAGAAGATTCTGTGGACCGAGGATTTTGAGGCTGGCACCGACTTCTTCACCGACTCTGCAAGAGTCGAGCAGGAGTACAGGGACAATCCTCAGCCTGGCATCAATTACATTGATGGTCTGGACTACTACATCGGCAGAGAGAACGGTAACGGTACATGGGATGTATCAACTTATGATCATCCGGGTGAGTATCTCCATGTTGATACCGCTTTCATTCTTTATCCGGGTCTTTCACCTGTAAACGATCCTGCTAAGCGTATTGACAAGGTCGAAGTCATCAATGATGGTTCCGGTAAGCATGCCAAGGCTCTGAAGGACCTCGGCGGTATTGGCGGCGAGAACTTCATGCAGTACACCTCAGGTCCGAGTACCTATGGATTCAACCAGTGGGGTGGCGCTCCCGGTGTTACCAATGACTACGAAGCTAACGTATTCGTACGTGGTCTTCCTATCGAGGATAACACTTCATACCGTGTTCTTTACTACATGAACATCCACGATGCATCATCTACCGGTGACTCAGCTCAGGTTGACCTCCGCGTGATGCGTGGTTGGTACAATTCAGAGCTGGCTTTCTCTATGGACGGAAAGCAGGGCAGCCAGTTCACTCAGGTTGTAAAGGCTACTGATGAGGGCTTCGAGCCTGACACATGGCAGCGTTACAGCTACATGACCTACTACACCAATGACTCTATCGCCAACAAGGCTGTTCATGCAAACGGTTACTGGTGGGTTGACGAGTGGGCACGGATTCTGTGGGAAAAGAGAGACCAGTTCTCAGTTGAGCAGCAGGAACTCTTCGCAAAGAAGGACAGCGACACCCAGCCTCTTGATTCAGTCAAGACTTCAAAGTGGGGTTGGATTGTTCAGCCGGACACCTACTTCCTGCGTTTCTCATTCCAGGGCCCGAACGCTGTATATCAGGTTGATGACGTTACTCTGTATCAGTCATGGATCGGTGCAGCCGACTACTACGGTGACATGCTCCGCGTCAACTTCGGTTATCAGACCAATCTGGTTGATATCGCCAACAGCAATGGTATCGGTCAGCTCAGTGTTCCTGCTTTCACAGAAGATGACGAACCTATCTACAATATTACCGCTTGGGATTCATTCATGGAGGAGGAGACTGAGGTTGAGGTTTATGCAGCCGAGTTCCACAATGACGGATACCTCTATATGTGGGTTGACGCTGACTTCGAGGATCTGGATGATGTAAAGTTCGCTTTCTACAACTCAAGACTTCCTGAGGAGTATCAGCTGAAGTACACAGGCTCAATGTATCCGAAGTCAAACGATGCCGCTTGGGTTGAAGCCGGCAAGCTCGTTCCTGATTTCGAGGGTGAGACCGTTCTTCCGAGAGCATTCTCAGCTGTTCCTATCGAACTGCTTCCGCCGAAGGTTTCTTCTGTTGACCCGGAGGTTAACTCATTCGGTCTGAAGGCTGATGTCAAGGAAATCGTCGTTAACTTCAACAAGCCTGTATTCGCACAGGGTACTGCCGGTGTCAAGGCTGCCATCATCCTCGGTACCGAGGGTCAGCTTGACCTCACCTGCAACAACTATGCAGATGATACTCACTGCGCAGTCAGCTTCACAATGCCTGCCAAGGCTACTCTTGACGGTGACCTGAACATCCGCGTCTTCAATGCCAAGGCTCTTGACGAGGAGACCATGAAGGTCGCTGAGGGTGCAGAAGCCGGTGATCCATTTGACTTCGTTCTCTCATACGGTGAGCCTACAATCGACGTTCCGGGTTCACAGGCACAGATCTGCTACGATACTCTCTGCGTATCCTACAACAACGCTTACAGCAAGCAGGAGTCATGCGAGGCTGACCTTGAGAAGTTCGGTGGCGCTGCTTATGAGGAGTTCAAGGCTCTCGTTGCTCTGTATGAGCCGGAGGCATTCCTTGCAGCCAACACTGCTCCGTCTGCTTACTTCAATGCAGTCAAGACTCTTGACGATGCTGCCAAGGCTATCCAGACCCGTATCGATCAGATCACATCATTCAACACCACAGTAGCTTCTGTTGCCGCTTATCTGGCTGACAACGAGGAACTCTTCGGTGACTATGCTGAGTTCAAGGCTCTTGCTGAGGCTTATGCTACTGCAACTGCTCTCGATCTGACCACTCTTTCAAACGAGGAGGTTTCTGCAGCTCTTGAGGCTCTCAACGGTGCATACAGCACTTGCAAGGTTGTCACCACAACTGTTACTGTCAAGACTCGTCAGATCAAGGCTCTGGCCGCTCTGAATGAGAAGCTGGGTGTTCAGCTCGATGAGACAACAGCTGCTAACGTAGCTACCGTCATCACTGACAATCAGGATCTCGCCAGAATTCTGAAGCTCTATGCAAAGAAGGCTATCTATGAGAATCCTTCAGTTATCGACTCTCTCGATGTAACTGGTATGATTGGCAACTACAGCCTCTATGCTACCGGTCATCTGGATGTTGACGTCGTTCAGGAGTTCTACCAGTACAGCCAGTACAACAGATATCACATCGTCAACGGCAAGGAGCTTACAACAGTTCTCCCATGCTGGACTATCAGCTCAGCAACCGGTTCTGTAATGTGCGGTTATACTGATGCTCACGGTTATGAAGGTGGTGGCTACGTAGAGGGTGACAACGCTATCGAAGGCGCTGTATGGTCAGACTGGACTTCACAGTACACATTCACTCAGAATGTAACTGACCTGCCTAACGGTATCTTTACTCTCGGCCTCGGCTTCGGCGGTGGTGAGGACAACATCGCAAATCAGTACATGACTGCGAACGGTGACACTGTAGCTGCTGCTTCAGTTCAGGATGCTACTCCGGTTGCTCTGAATGTTACAGTTGATGCTGACACAATGTTCATCAAGGTTAACCACCAGGGTTGCAACGCATGGTCACGTACCGATGAGTTCACTCTGTACATGATTGCTCCACTCGAAGGCTTCGACTACGCTGCAGCTGCTGCAGAAGTTGCTGAGGAGCTGAACCAGGCTATCACAGTTGTTGAGAAGCCGGAAATCGAGGGTGATGCCCAGTACTTCAACATCAACGGTATGGAGATGAAGGAGGGCAATGGCCTGATGATTAAGGTTCAGGGTGGCAAGGCTACCAAGATTTTCCGTTAATCACATATTCTCGGAATAAAATCTGAAATCCGGCGGGCGGGGCTTTTCCCCGCCCGCTTTTTATATGCCTGTACAGTATGCCATATAGGATTTTTTCACTATGTTTGCATGAGTTAATAATCTTAACAATCATTATATGGCAAATCAGAATTATTCCCTTGACGAGCCCAAGGGCTTCTACAAACTCAGTTGGCTCCAGCGCATAGGTTTCGGTTCAGGAGATTTGGCACAGAACCTTATTTTCCAGACGGTCGCATGTTTCCTAATGCTGTATCTTACTACAGTACTGAAAATCAGTCCGGCCTTTGTCAGCGGTCTGATACTTGCCGTACGACTTCTGGATTGCTTCTGGAGCCCTGTCGTAGGCAAATATATTGACAACCATAATCCTAAACTGGGCAAGTACCGTACTTACCTTCTTTTCGGTGGTATTCCTCTTACAATTGCTGCCTGTCTGCTTATGCTTCCGGCTGCCGCAACATGGTCAATGCCGATGAAGATTGTCTATGCAACCGTCAGTTACACTGTGCTGAGTATGATTTATTCAGTGGTGAATATACCTTACGGTTCGATTATGGCCAGCATGACCAGGGACAACGACGAGGTGCTTATCCTTACCTCTACCCGAATGGTATGCGCCAATATCGGTCAGATTGTCGTACAGGCCGGCTTCCCTATCGGACTCGCCATCATTGTTGGTACGGCTGTTGACTGGAATCAGGCCCTGTTTATGGCTATCGGTACTATTCCCGCATTCATTATTCTGCCTTCTCTTCCTATCCTGAAGAAATGGTTCGGCAAGAAGGGTCTCTACTACCTTCTTCTGTCAATAGGTTTTATCGGTTTTGCAATACTGTTCGCTGTCGGAAAGTTCTTCGATGTCCAGAAGTGCAATACGCTTGTGCAGGCTGCCAAGGTTCTGACCGGAGTCGGTCTCCTCGTCGGTTCTCTTATGTGGGCTCTGGTTCCTGAGGTCATTACCGAGGCCGAGTACCGTACCGGCAACAGACCTGCAGCTACTGTCAATGCCCTCGCCGGTGTCGCCTTCAAGGCCGGTTTCTCAATTGCAGGATGGATTACTCCTCTTGTAATGGGCTTTATCGGTTTCAATCTTGCCAGTGAGCAGTCAGCTCTGCCTACTGATCCGAAAGCATGGTTTACTGTTACATGCCTGTTCGCAATCGTCGGCTTCGTTCTCCTGACGCTCTGCTTCCTGGGCAGTAAGGAAAACATTACCACAACACCTGAAAAGCCGGTTTCTTTCCGTGAAATGTGGCTTGAATTCAAGGCTAACAAGTGCTTGCAGCTTGTACTTGGCATCTTTGTCGTAGTGTTCCTGGCATCATTCATCAGTGCGCCTGTTAATGCGTATTACACCAAGCTGAATGATTATAATCCGACTGTTCAGAATGCAATTCTGTGGTTCACAACAATCATTCCGGCACTTCTTCTTGTCATCGTAGGCTACCTTATCTACAAGTATCCTCTCACTGACGAAAAGCTTGTCGAGTACAGCAAGGCCATCGAGGCGAAGGCTGCCAAGGAATAACTTATATTCCATACATATTGTCAAGGGCGGGGTGTTTCCCGCCCTTGTTTTATTGATAAGATGTCAATCTTTTCCGACGGTTGAAAAAATATAGTTAAGAGTTGTTTTGAATTGGTGGAGGTTGGCTTTATTTTATTAATTTCGCAGAAATTACGTAACTAACCCATAATAGTATAATGGCAGACATCAAGAAAATATCAACGGCGCTTATTTCGGTCTATCACAAGGACGGACTGGATGAAATCATATCAGCACTGCATGCTGAAGGTGTAAAATTCATTTCAACTGGCGGAACACAGAGGTTCATTGAATCTCTGGGTATGCCTTGTCAGGCTGTCGAGGAACTTACCGGATATCCTTCAATCCTGGGAGGTCGTGTCAAGACTCTGCATCCCAAGGTCTTCGGAGGAATTCTGTGCCGCAGGGAGGAGGAATCTGACATGGTGCAGACGGTGAATTATGATATCCCGGAGATTGACCTTGTGATTGTTGACCTGTATCCGTTCGAGGAGACTGTGGCAAGCGGAGCATCCAATCAGGATATCATCGAGAAGATAGACATAGGCGGTATATCTCTGATACGTGCAGGTGCCAAGAATTACAATGACGTTGTTATTGTTGCAAGTAAGGCACAGTATCAGCCGTTGGCAGACATTCTGAAGAACAGCGGCGCTCAGACTACACTTGAGCAGCGCAGATGGTTTGCCAAGGAGGCGTTTGCAGTATCTTCATATTACGATTCAGCCATCTATAACTATTTCGGTCAGGGCGAAGATGGGCATTTCAGATATGCAGCCGATGCACACAAGTCACTGCGTTATGGCGAGAATCCTCATCAGAAGGGCCTTTTCTACGGAGATTTCGATGCAATGTTCGACCAGTTGCATGGCAAGGAGATTTCCTACAACAATCTGCTGGACATCACTGCAGCCGTTGATCTGATTGATGAGTTTGACGAGACGACATTTGCCATTCTGAAGCATAACAATGCTTGCGGTCTGGCATCCCGTCCGAATCTGCTGGATGCGTGGACCGACGCTCTGGCCGGTGACCCCGTGTCTGCGTTCGGTGGCGTGCTTATTACCAATGCCGTCATGGACAAGGCTACGGCGGAGAAGGTGAATGAGATATTCTTCGAGGTGATAATTGCTCCTGACTATGATCTTCAGGCATTGGAGATACTGGGTCAGAAGAAGAACCGCATCATTCTGGTACGCAAGCCTCAGACGATGCCGAAGCTGCAGTTCCGTACTGCCATGAACGGAATTCTCGTGCAGGATAAGGATACAAAGAAGGAGACTCCTGAGGATCTGCGTATGGTTACATCACGTGTTCCTTCAGAGGCTGAGATTGAGGATATGCTTTTTGCCAACAGGATTGTCAAGAACAGCAAGAGCAATTCCATAGTATTTGCACGTGGCAAACAACTTCTGGCAAGCGGTGTAGGTCAGACATCAAGGGTGGATGCTCTGAAGCAGGCTGTTGAAAAGGCGCATTCCTTCGGATTTGACCTGAATGGCGCCGCAATGGCTAGCGATGCATTCTTCCCGTTCCCGGATTGTGTGGAACTCGCATACAAGGCCGGTGTCAAAAATGTGATTCATCCGGGTGGTTCCATCCGTGACCAGGAGTCTGTCGATTTTTGCGAGCAGCATGATATGACAATGGCTATTACCGGGTTCAGACATTTCAAACATTAATTGTTAATCAGCAGACAAGGTGGGACTTTTTTCACTGACTCAGAACCTGGCGATGGATCTTGGCACTGCCAATACCATCATCATGTATGGCGACAAAATTGTGGTTAATGAGCCTTCCATCGTTGCTTTGGACAAGAAAAGCGAGAAGACGATTGCTGTCGGATCCAAGGCAAAGCTTATGCAGGACAAGGCATCGGAGGATCTCATCAAGGTAGTCCGTCCTCTAAGGGATGGAGTCATTGCAGACTTCTATGCCTGCGAGCAGATGATTCGCGGACTCGTGGATATGGTTGATATGGGTCATCATCTGTTTACACCGTCCTTCAAGATGGTAATCGGTGTTCCATCAGGCAGTACTGAAGTCGAACTTCGTGCTGTCCGTGACTCTGCCGAGCATGCCGGTGGCCGTGACGTATATCTGTTATATGAGCCGATGGCTGCGGCAATCGGTGTCGGCATCGATGTGATGGCACCTGAAGGCAATATGATTGTGGATATAGGTGGCGGCAGTACTGAGATTGCTGTCATCTCACTGGGTGGAATCGTGACCAACAGTTCTATCCGTGTGGCCGGTGATGATTTTACCGCAGACATTCAGGAGTATATGGGCCGCCAGCACAATATTCGTGTGGGTGAGCGTATGTCAGAGCGCATCAAGGTAAATGTGGGCTCTGCACTGACTGAACTCGGGGACGAGGCTCCGGAGGACTATACTGTATATGGACCTAATAAGATTACGGCTCTGCCTATGGCTGTTCCGGTCTGCTATCAGGAGATAGCCCATTGTCTGGACCGTTCGATTGCAAAAATCGAGTCGGCAATTCTGACAGCATTGGAGAATACTCCTCCAGAACTGTATGCCGACATTGTTCATAATGGTATATATCTGGCCGGCGGAGGCGCATTGCTCAGAGGATTGAGCAAGCGTCTGTATGACAAGATCAATATTCCGTTCCACGTAGCTGATGAGCCGCTTCTGAGTGTTGCCAAGGGAACAGGAATCGCACTGAAGAATGTAGAACGTTTTACTTTCCTCATGAGATAAATATCTGACTGACGTGCGCACGCCTCTGGACTTTTTTGTAAAGTTTCGTCACTTGCTACTGTTCATTGTACTGGAAGCTGTGTGCATGTCTCTGATATACCGCCACAATTCCAATCGTGATAATGTCGTTTTCACTACGGCAGGAAATGTCGCGGGTGTGTTTTGTGATATTTCATCATCAGTTTCAGAATATTTTGGCCTGAGGGTTGAGAACAGGAGACTTGCGGATGAGAATGCGTTTCTCCGTTCACAGCTGTATCTGGTACGCGATTCCGTTGAGGTGGCCAGACTGGAGGCTCTGACATCGTCGGACAGTATTCTGGTAGGCAGGGTGATATCAAATACCATAAACAGAAACCAGAATTATATTACCGTTGATATCGGTTCCGTTGAGGGCGTGGCGCAGGGTATGCCGGTTTATGCTTCGGAAGGTGTTGTGGGCGTGGTATATCGTGTCAGCAGGCATTTCTCACTTGTTATGCCTCTGCTGAATACCAGCAGCAGTATCAGTTGCAGGATTCGTGGCGCCGATTGTTTCGGCTTCCTTCGCTGGAATGGGGGTGACATTTATCATGCCAGTCTTACTGATCTGCCTTCCCGCTCAGGAGTGTTCATCGGGGATACGGTTGAGACCAGCGGCTTTTCCAAGTCGTTCCAGAGTGGCCTGATGGTGGGAATCGTGTCTGACATAGAGGAGAGTGAGGGTGTCAGTCCTGAAGTGACTGTGAATCTGGCAGTGGATTTCAGCAGGATAGGTTATGTGTATATCGAGACAACGGCAGTCCCGCAGGAACTGTTGGAGTTGACTTCAATGTGATGATTATGCTGGTGCAGGTTCTCAAAAAGGTAATGCTCTCAATTCTGCTTCTGGCGATTCAGATTTTTCTGCTTAACCGCATATCGGTGCTATGGTGTGCGACACCGTATGTGTATATCATCATGATTATGATATGTGATCCCAACGGGTCTGTGTCCGGCAGACTTGTCTCCGCATTCTGCATGGGACTTGTTGTGGACATCTTCTCGGACACGCCCGGAGTGCAGGCTGCAGCTTTGACGTTGCTGGCTTTCCTGCAGCCGTCGCTTATCCGGCTTTTCATGACTTTGGACAAAAGGGACCATATCGTACCCGGTGCCGGTTCAATGGGATGGGTTTCGTATCCTGTATATATTCTGATATGTACACTCATTTTCGTCCTGACTGTGGCACTCCTGAGCAGTGTATCGTCGCCCGATTGGATTACACTGACCGTGGGTGTGGTTCTCAGCACACTGATGAGCGTGGCTCTGATTCTTTGTATTGAGTTGGTTTTCCGCAGAAATATCCGCGGAAACAAGAGAAGACGTTTCCTGTGAGAAACAGCAAGTATGACAATAGGCGGTATGTTTTCGGTGCAATGGCGGTTGTCATTGTCCTGTCGTATGTCGTGCGTCTCTTTTACCTGCAGCTCATCCGTAAGGATTACAGGGAGTCTGCTGCCAGCAATGCATTTGTAGAGAGGACAATTCTGCCTGAAAGGGGGGTGATGTATGATCGTCGGGGTAGGCTTCTGGTGACGAACCAGCCTTCGTTCGATGTGATGGTCGTCACCCGCGAAGTCAAGGATCTGGATACACTATCGTTCTGTGATGCTCTGGATATAACGAAGGAGGAGTTCATTTCCAGAATGGCAGAGATTAAGGACAAGAAGAAGAATCCGGGGTATTCGAGCTACTCACAGCAGACATTCATGAGCCAGCTCACCGTTGGGGAGGTTGCCGTATTGAGTGAGAGTATATACCTGTACAAGGGATTCTCCATTCAGAGCAACAGTTTCCGCCAGTACAAGTACCATGCAGCAGCGCATCTGCTTGGGGATATGGGTGAGGTCTCCAAGAGTGATGTGGAGAATGACGACTACTATGTGCCCGGAGACTATATTGGCAAACAGGGTGTTGAACGGCAGTATGAGAAGTACCTGAGGGGCGGAAAGGGTAAGCAGATTCTCCTGAAGGATGCGGTAGGCCGTATTCAGGGGCATTATCAGGATGGTTTGTATGATGTGGAGTCCGAACCGGGCAAGAATCTCACCTTGTCGATAGATGTGGAGCTTCAGATGCTGGGCGAGAGACTGATGAAGGGAAAGATCGGAAGTATTGTGGCCATTGAACCATCTACCGGAGAAGTGCTCTGCATGGTGTCATCCCCTTCGTATGATCCTATGCTGCTGGTGGGCAGACATCGCAGCGGAAATTACAGGTCTCTTTCTGACGATCCGATGAAACCGTTGCTGAACCGTACTATCATGGGAACGTATCCTCCAGGCTCAACTTTCAAAACCGCACAGGCTCTGACTATGCTTCAGGAGGGTATCATTGATCTCAATACCCGCTATCCATGTACAAGAGGTTTTGTCTATGGCAATCTGAGGGTTGGCTGCCATGAGCATTCATCTCCGATAGGGTTGCTCGATGCGATTGCCACATCCTGCAATGGCTATTTCTGCTGGGCTTTTTATCATATGATAGGTTCCGACAATTACATTTCACCGCAGCAGGCCATAACCTTGTGGAAGGATTACATGGTCAAGATGGGCTTTGGCTATAAGCTTGGAGTAGATCTGCCGGGAGAAAAACGGGGCATGATACCGAATGCGGAGTATTATGACAATATTTACCTGAAGCGCTGGAACGGGCTTACCATAATCAGTAATTCCATCGGTCAGGGTGAGGTTACACTGACACCGCTTCAGATTGCAAATCTGGGAGCCACTATTGCAAACAGGGGCTTCTTCTATACTCCTCATGTGGTTCGGGAGATTGAGGATTGTGATATTGATTCTGCCTACACGGAAAGGCATGATGTAGGTATTGACCGTCAGTATTATGATATTGTAGTCCGCGGCATGAGGCAGGCAGTCCTGGCAGGAACCTGTTCTGCAGCTGCCAATCCCGCTTTTGAGGTCTGTGGCAAGACCGGTACAGCCCAGAATCGCGGTAAGGACCATTCCGTGTTCATGGGATTTGCTCCGATGGATGACCCGCAGATTGCGATAGCTGTCTATGTGGAGAATGGCGGCTTCGGTGCGGCGTTTGCAGTTCCTATAGGAGGGTTGATGATGGAACAGTATCTGAACGGAGGACTGTCAGACGAGAGTATGGCACGTGCGGATGAGTTTGAGCATAGGGAGATTGTCTATGGAGAGGAGAGATAACGGAGTTCTGGCCAATCTGGATTGGGTGACTGTGGCTATATTCATCGTGCTTGTATTGTGCGGTTGGCTCAGTATCTACAGTGCCGGATACAGCATTGAGGAGAATGAGATTATCGGATTCTCCACGAATGCCGGCAAGCAGCTGGTATGGATTCTCTGCTCTTTTGTCCTGGCGGCTGTCGTTCTCAGTTTCAGTCAGAATTTATACCGTTCCTACTCTTTTCTTCTGTATGCGGCTTTCATTCTCCTGTTGCTTGTCACCATTGTGATAGCAGACGACACGAAGGGGTCCCGCTCGTGGATTTCCCTTGGGCCGATGAAGCTGCAGCCTGCTGAATTTGCCAAATTTGCAACGGCACTGGCACTTGCCAAATTCATTGACAATGATGACTTCAATCCGGGTAAAATCAACAGCATTCTGAAGGCGTCCGCTTTCTTCATGCTTCCACTGATGCTGATTATTTGTCAGAAGGAGACAGGTTCCGCGCTGGTTTATCTGGCATTCTTCCTTGTCCTCTATCGTGAAGGTATGAGTGGCCTGCCGCTGTTCGGTGCGTGCTGTGCGGTACTCTTCTTTATTGTCGGTGTGAAGTTCTGGAACGTGCCGGTAGGTGATATGCCGTTCTGTGTCGGGCCGTTCGTGGTAATGATACTCATTCAGCTTCTGTCTGCATTGTTGATGCTGGTATATCTGCCCGGGCGCAGTACATGGCTTCCCGTTCTGATAATAGGAGCCGGTTCCACCGTCCTGGGACTGATTGTATCATTTATGGTATTTCCGTTCAATGTAGTGGTGCTACAGGTAATTTCCATAGCGCTCATGGCTGTTTTCCTGCTGTTTCAGGCAATGAAGAACGCTCTCGGACAGTGCCTGATAACTCTGGCTTTTGCCGTACTGTCCACGATATACCTTTTCTCGTGCAATTTCGTGTTTGACCACGTGTTGCAGCCGCATCAGCAGACAAGGGTGAATATCATACTGGGTATAGAGGATGATCCGTTCGGAGCAGGATACAATGTCAACCAGTCAATGATAGCAATCGGTTCCGGCGGATTCTGGGGCAAGGGATTCCTGAACGGAACACAGACTAAGCTGAAGTATGTTCCTGAGCAGTATACGGACTTTATATTCTGTACAATCGGCGAAGAACAGGGTTTTAAGGGAACCCTGTTCGTGATGATTCTTTATCTTGTGTTCATCCTTCGTCTCATGTGGCTGGCGGAGCGTCAGTCGTCAGTCTTTGGCAGGGCCTTCGGGTATGCTGTTGCCTGTATTTTCCTTTTTCACCTTTTCATTAACATTGGAATGGTGCTTGGAATTACCCCTGTGATAGGAATTCCTCTGCCTTTCTTCAGCTATGGCGGGTCTTCTCTCTTTGGCTTTACTATCCTCCTGTTTATCCTTCTGCGCATCGACACTGAGAGGACGTCCCGATTCTGAGCGCTCTCCGTTCGGACGCGGGCGGTTTCTTCCGTTCTTCTTCTTTTTCTTGTGATCGAAGCGGGTCAGGCCGTTTTCATCAAGGATGTCGAAGCTTTGGGTCTCCAGCTCTGCACCATCCTCGCTGAGGCTCTTCGGCTTGATGCCCTTACGGTTCATCTGTATGACTTCGATGGCTCGATCCGACGAAATGGTGACCAGATTGGCTGCAAATACCTTGTCTGTGGAATAGGATATCTTCTTTGCCAGGATATCTGCCTTGAAGAAATGGTATGTGTTGTCCAGTGTTTCAAGCTCGATATCGCGTGACGGGAAATGTTTCTGAACTTCGACGTAGGCATCCACTTCGTAGTTCAGACAGCACTTCAGTTTGGCACACTGGCCGGCGAGTTTCTGCGGATTCATCGAGAGATCCTGAAAACGCGCAGCTCCTGTAGATACCGATATGAAACTGGTCATCCATGTGGCACAGCAAAGTTCGCGTCCGCAAGGGCCGATGCCGCCTATCCTTCCGGCTTCCTGGCGCGCGCCTATCTGCTTCATCTCAATGCGTACGTGAAATGCATCTGCAAGCACTTTGATGAGCTGGCGGAAGTCAACCCTGCCGTCAGCTATGTAGTAGAATATTGCCTTGCCGCCATCGCCCTGATACTCGACGTCGCCTATTTTCATCTCCAGACCCAGATCCTTGGCAATCTGACGTGACCGGATCATGGTGTCATGCTCGCGGGCCTTGGACTCAGCGTACTTTTCCATATCTATCGGACGTGCCTTGCGGTATATGCGCTTGATCTCAACATCGGGTTTCAGACGCGCCTTCTTCATCTGGAGGAGTACAAGGCGTCCGGTCAGTGAGACGGTGCCGATGTCATGTCCGGGTGATGCCTCTACTGCAACTATGTCGCCTTTTTCCAGAGGAAGCTTGTTGGAGTTCAGGAAGAAGCCTTTGCGGGTGTTCTTGAACTGGACTTCCACATAGTCGGTGTCATTCTCGGAGCCGGGCACCCCTTCCAGATAATTGTAGGAATGAAGCTGGCCGATGTGTCTGCCGCATCCTTTGCCGGTGATGCCTCCGCTGCCGTTATTCAATATGTAGTCATCAGTCATAGTTCTATTGTTTAAGGAGTATTATCAATTTCAAGATGAAGTCGAAGAAGACCATCTTGGCATTTACGTTCTGTTCTATGTGTCTCTGACATTCGGACAGTTCGAATGTGATGCCCGAGATGTTTCTTTCGTTGACGAAGGGCGAGAAACGTGATGAGAATGATTCCTCATCCGGTGTCATGTAAACCAGTTCGGGCCTGTGCAGGTTGCTGATGAAGTTCTCACGTACCATGCGCTGGCAATATGACAGGTAGTCTTTCTGCCATTCCCTGCCACGGGAGGCAAGGTCCTCGCTCATGGTCTTGAGCTCACGGATCTTACGGCCGTATGCAAGTCTCATCATCTGTATGAACAGGTCCAGGAATTCCTGAGTGTTCCTGTCTATTCTCAGGGTCTGGATTGCCTTGAGCCAGCTTCCACCGCAGATGTGGGCGATGTCGGCTGCCTGTCCTGGATCCAGCATATAGCCGGGGCCCTGCAGACGCCGGGCAATATCTGCGGATGGGACAGGAGGAAAGTCAATGCGCTGCGTACGGCTGATGATGGTTTCGATAATCTGCTCGGGATGGTCAGACACAAGCATGAATACAGTCTGAGCCGGCGGTTCTTCGAGTAGCTTGAGCATCTTGTTGGCGCAGGTGATGTGCATCTTCTCAGGCTGCCAGATGATGACTATCTTGTAGCCTCCCTGACTGGATGTGAGCCGTAGCTTTTCGGCAATGAGATCACTTTCGTCGGTGTATATCATTGCCTGGGAGTTGCCTGCGTCCAGGGCATCGAGCCATTCGTCGTAGCCGAAGTAGGTCCGGCTGAGGATAAATTCGCGCCATCTGGCAATTTCATCGTCGCTGACTGTCTTGTGCCCGGCGGATTTGCTGCGGTTGACGACCGGGAATGCAAAGTGAAGGTCGGGATGTATGAGCTTGGCTGTCTTGACGCATGCCGGACAGTGACAGCAGGCATCATCGGTCTCTGCGCGGTTATCGCAGAGAAGGTAATTGGCGAATGCGAGGGCTGTCTGCATCTTGCCGGTACCTTCCGGTCCGGCGAACAGCAGGGCATGCGGGACTGTGCCATTGCGGGCATCCCGTATGAGCTGCTGTATGATGGTTTCCTGACCGATTACGTCTTTGAAATACATCCCGGTTATATTATTTCATGCATGCGCAGCGCGGTTTCAGCTGCTTGAAGAAATCGTTGCCCTTGTCATCTACCAGAATGAATGCGGGGAAGTCCTCTACCTGGATTTTCCAGATGGCCTCCATACCCAGCTCCGGATACTCAACGCACTCGATTGACTTGATGTTGTTCTGTGCAAGTATTGCAGCAGGGCCGCCGATGGAGCCGAGGTAGAAACCGCCGTGCTTCTGGCAGGCGTCGGTCACGCACTGGGCGCGATTGCCCTTGGCGAGCATGATGAGCGAGCCGCCGTTGTCCTGGAACTCATCGACGTACGGGTCCATACGGCCGGCGGTAGTCGGGCCCATTGAACCGCATGCCATTCCTGCAGGAGTCTTTGCAGGACCTGCATAGTAGATCGGATGCTCCTTCATGTACTGGGGCATTCCCTCACCGGCATCGAGACGGGCTTTGAGCTTGGCGTGAGCGATGTCACGGCCTACGATGATTGTTCCGTTCAGACTGAGACGGGTTCCTATCGGGTACTTGGTCAGAATCTTGCAGACATCTGCCATCGGCTGGTTGAGGTCGATTTTGACGGCATCACCTTCGCCTGCCTGACGCAGTTCCTCAGGAATGAGTTCGTATGGTTTGTCGTCCATCTTCTCAATCCAGATACCGTCCTTGTTGATTTTGCACTTGATGTTACGGTCTGCCGAGCAGCTTACGCCCAGACCGATAGGGCAGCTCGCACCGTGACGCGGCAGACGTACCACGCGTACGTCGTGGGCCATGTACTTGCCGCCGAACTGTGCGCCGAGGCCGATGTTCCATGCCTCCTGCAGAAGCTGCTTCTCCAGCTCGATGTCGCGGAATGCGCGGCCGGTCTCATCACCTGTGGTAGGCAGGCTGTCATAGTAATGTGTGGAGGCCAGCTTGACGGTGAGAAGATTCCTCTCAGCGCTGGTGCCGCCGATGACTATTGCGATGTGATACGGGGGACAGGCTGCTGTACCAAGGCTCTTCATCTTCTCCACGAGGAAAGGAATCAGTGTGCCGGGGTTCTGGATGCGTGCCTTGGTCTCCTGATACAGATATGACTTGTTGGCTGAACCGCCGCCCTTGGTTACGCAGAGGAAACGGTACTCCATGCCTTCGGTAGCCTCGATGTCAATCTGAGCCGGCAGGTTGCACTTGGTGTTTACCTCCTCGTACATTGTGAGAGGGGCGTTCTGACTGTAACGGAGATTCTCCTGGGTGTAGGTCTTGAATACGCCTTCCGAGAGGGCTTCCTCATCGCAGAATCCTGTCCATACCTGCTGACCCTTCTCGCCGTGAATGATGGCGGTGCCGGTATCCTGGCAGAGCGGGAGTTTGCCCTTGGCGGCAACCTCTGCATTGCGGAGGAAGGTCAGAGCTACATACTTGTCGTTCTCACTGGCTTCCGGGTCACTCAGAATCTTGGCAACCTGCTCGTTGTGTGAGCGGCGAAGGAGGAATGACACATCGCGGAATGCGGCATTTGCCATTGCGGTCAGACCGGCCTTCTCGACCTTGAGGATAGGTTTGCCTTCAAACTCGCTTACACTGACATAGTCCTTGGTAAGCAGATAATACTCAGTCTCGTCCTTTCCGAGCTGGAACATTGGAGCATACTTGAATTCCATTGTCGTATTCATTTGTTATTAATTGTCTGTTATTGATCTTGATCCTCAATGGGATAGAGAAAATCATTATACGGGTACTTCTGTACGTGAAGTTCACGGACGCGGTTGTAAAGAAGCGTGCGCAGTTCCTCCAGATTCGTACGCTGTGTGGCGGAAATGAATATGCAGTCCTCGCCAAGACGTGCCATCCATGTCCTCATCAGTTCTTCCATCGACACATTCTCGCGGGTGGCGGGAGTCAGGTCATCAGGAGCCTTCTCTGTCCATGTATAAGCGTCTATCTTGTTGAAGATGACGAATACAGGCTTTCCTGAACATCCTAAATCGCCCAGAGTTCCATCTACAGTCTTCATCTGGTCCTCGAAGTCCGGATGCGAGATATCGACTACGTGTACAAGAAGGTCAGCTTCGCGCACCTCATCGAGAGTCGATTTGAATGAATCCACCAGATCTGTGGGAAGTTTGCGTATGAATCCGACAGTATCTGAGAGGAGGAATGGAAGGTTGTCCACAACGACCTTACGAACTGTCGTGTCCAGAGTGGCGAAGAGCTTGTTCTCGGCGAAGACGTTGCTCTTGGAGAGCAGATTCATGATGGTGGATTTGCCTACATTGGTGTATCCGACAAGGGCCACGCGAATCATGCGTCCGCGGTTGCTGCGCTGGGTAGTCTTCTGCCGGTCAATGTCAACCAGTTGCTGCTTGAGCCAGCTGATGCGCTTGGTGATGATACGGCGGTCCATCTCAAGCTGGGTCTCGCCCGGGCCGCGAAGTCCTACCATACCCTTGCCTCCACCTGCACCTGAACCGCCTCCCTGACGTTCCAGGTGAGTCCACATACGCTGCAGTCGCGGCAGCAGATATTTGTACTGGGCCAGTTCCACCTGAGTCTTGGCATTTGCCGTCTGGGCGCGCATGGCGAAAATATCCAGAATGAGCGATGTACGGTCCAGAACTTTGACCTGAAGTGCCTGCTCAATTGCAGAAATCTGCTTGGACGAGAGTTCGTCATCGAAGATGGCCATTCCCACTTCCTGCTCATTGTCTTCCATCTGAGCGATGTAGGCACGTATTTCCTCGAGCTTGCCCTTGCCTACGTACGTAACGGCGTGGGCCGCATCAATCTTCTGCGTGAAGCGTCTGAGGACACTTACCCCGGCGGTGTCTGCGAGAAATTCGAGCTCGTCAAGGTACTCTGCAGTTCTGCGCTCGTCCTGCTGCTGCGTGACAAGTCCTACGAGAATCGCTGTCTCCGGACCGGCGTTGCGGGTGTCAAGGTTGAATTCTTTCATTCTTCATCATCTGATTTGCCATGCGCGGATTCCGCTGCAGCTCCAGAAAGCACTATGACTATTTCACCTTTTGGCTCATGTGAGGAATAGTGCGTCAGCACGTCCTGCAGTGTGCCGCGACAGCATTCCTCATGAATCTTGGAAATCTCACGGCAGACAGCGACCTGTCTGTCAGGACCGAATGCCTGAACAAACTGTCCGAGGGTTTTCACGAGACGATAGGGCGATTCGTAGAAGACCATAGTCCTCTGCTCGCTTCTCAGCGACTCGATTCTGGTGGCACGCCCTTTCTTCTGCGGCAGGAATCCCTCGAAACAGAATCTGTCGCAAGGCAGTCCGGATGAGACTACTGCGGGAATCATTGCAGTGGCACCGGGCAGACATTCCACCTCTATGCCTCTGGACGCGCATTCACGAACCAGCATGAAGCCGGGGTCTGAAATGCCCGGAGTACCGGCATCGCTTATGAGAGCAATGTCAGTGCCTGCTTCGATGCGGTCTGCAACTCTGCTTACCGTATCGTGCTCGTTGAATTTGTGATGTGACTGCATCGGCTGGCTTATCCCGTAATGTTTCAGTAGAATACCGCTTGTACGGGTATCTTCTGCGAGAATCAGATCCACCTCTTTCAGCACACGCAGTGCCCGTAGAGTGATGTCCTCCATATTTCCCACAGGGGTGGGTACGAGATATAATTTTCCTGCAGCCATTGCACTTTTCCGTTACAAATAGCAAAGGTAGTGAATTTCGGTCACGCCCACATGATACTTCTTATATTTTATGTATCTTCGCCATGCCAATCATATAAATCGTGACATTATCAAATCATGACA
>JAKSIW010000022.1 GCA_024398555.1 Bacteroidaceae bacterium
TGAGTCATCCACTGAGTCATCCAGCCCAGCCATCGAAAGATAGTCTCCCGACACTGCATTCTGTTGCAGGATGGACGGGACAGACTCGTCCCCACCCTCTCCGAGGAATTCATTGAGCAGGTTCATGGTCCTGTCCTGGGCCAGCATCCCCTTCCTTCGCATGGACAGGAACCCGTCCATGATCTGAATGAACTCATCACTGCAGGGCAGGAACATGGAGACATACTTCTGCAGTTCACCGTATTCCTTCCCCATGCACAGCATATTCATCACAAGAAGCAGTCGTGCCGCATGAAATGACGGATACATGTCAACCACCTCGCGCAAAGCATCGAGAGTCCCGGCATCCATTTTTTCCGGATGTTCCTGCAGTGCGATGATTCCGGCAAGCGAAAGCATATTACCAGATGGCTACGGTAGCATTGAATATCTGATCCACAATCTCGTCTATCATCTGCTGTACGAGTTCCTCCTGAACGGCAGAAAGCTGCTGTGAGGCATCGTATTCGCGAGTGGCTGAGAACTGGCGGTCGAAGTCTTCTTCATGCTTCGTATTGTTGGTGAATTTCACCTTCACCGTCATTTTCAGCTGAACCATGGACGAATATCCGTCGGAGGATATGGACTTGTTGGTCTGGTCGTACCCGGTGATTTCGCCCGACAGATGAAGATCTCCGTTGTCCTTGACCTGTTTCAGCTTGGTCTGTCTCACATAGACATCGCTGATTGTCTGGTTGAACATAGGAGCCATCGGAGACCACTGGTAGGCGGCTCTGTTGGTAAAGCTCTCTATTGTGATTGTCTTGACCGTATTGTAGTCTATGGAAGCTCCGTTGAGCTTGTAGGACACAGTACAGGCCGCAAGACACGTCATTAGCAGAACCGTCAGTATTTTGCAGATTGTCTTCATTCCTCTATTCCAGATTATACTCCTTGATTTTCCGATAGAGCGTACGCTCGGATATGTGCAGTTCCCGGGCCGCATTTTTCCGACGGCCGTTATGCTTCTGCAGAGCGCGTCTGATGAGATCCTTCTCCACATCGTCTATGGAAAGCGTCTCCTCCACATACACTTCCGTATCCTGAATGTCATCATCCTGACTGTTCTGAGTGATGTGCTGCACCGTTTCAGTGCTATGCTCTCCTGCCAGTATGGATACAGGCTGTGCGGAAGCCTGGGAATGGGCCTGGCCGGACAGATGCTGCATCTGCTCTTTAAGATCTGTGACATCGCGTCTCAGGTCGAAGAGTACCTTATATAATATCTCGCGCTCGTTCTCAAACGAATGTGCGGATGACGGGCCGCCTGTTGCCACCGGCAGCATCGTAGTGCGCATATCCGGCAGATACTCCTTCAGTTCGTCTTCCGTAATCACCCTGCTGGTTGCCATGATGGACATCTGCTCGGTGATGTTCTTCAGCTGGCGGACATTGCCGGGCCAGTGATATCCCATCAGCATCTGCTTGGCTTCATCGGACAGCTGGAGAGTCGGCACGCGATATTTCTCCGAGCAGTCCGCCGCGAATTTACGGAACAGCAGAAGTATGTCGGTCCCGCGCTCGCGAAGAGGCGGCATCTTGATAGGAATCGTATTCAGACGATAGAAGAGATCCTCACGGAAGCGTCCCTGGGAGATGGCCTCCTGCAAATCGACGTTGGTAGCAGCCACGATACGCACGTCCGTCTTCTCGACCTTGGACGAACCCACCTTGATGAATTCTCCGGTCTCAAGCACACGCAGCAGACGCGCCTGAGTGGCCATCGGCAGTTCCGCCACCTCATCCAGAAAGATAGTACCTCCATCAGCCTCATCGAAATAGCCCTTGCGTTCGTTGACAGCACCTGTGAACGCCCCTTTCTCATGTCCGAACAGTTCGGAGTCAACCGTGCCCTCCGGAATGGATCCGCAGTTCACGGCTATATACTGCTTGGACTTGCGCAGGCTGTTTGCATGAATGATTCTGGGGATATTCTCCTTGCCTGATCCGCTCTCACCGGTAATCAGCACGGACAAGTCTGTCGGTGCCACCTGAATGGCGACATCGATGGCTCTGTTCAGTTCCGGGCAGTTTCCCACTATCTGGAAACGCTGCTTCATCCTGAGTACCTCTTCGTTATTCATCTCCTGCGAATGCTAAAAATCTGCCAAAGTTACTGATTTTTCCGATAGAGTCAGCAAAATTGGCAGATGTTAACAAAATTCAGTAACTTCGCCGCACTGACAGACATGCATTGGAACTATGAACAGAACCGTTATTTTCTGCCTGGCAATGGGCATGGCCCTCAGCTCGGCCGCTCAGGAAAGCAGGAGAATTCTCACGATGGAGGAAGCCGTTCTCGGAACCGGTCTCAGAATACCGGATATCAGACCGTCATGGAGCGATGACGGCAAATTCCTCACATATCATCCTGACGACAGTACTCTGACATCAGTCAGGCTGTCCGACGGAACAGTCACCTCAGTGCCGGATGTCCACGCAGACGGACGTCTCCAGTACGGTGATGAACGGATGTGGGCTTACACGAAGGGCAACAATATCTACATGAAGGATGCCGATGGAGGCGAGATTGCCATAACATCATATCAGGACGGCAACATCGTGTGCGGTCAGACAGTAAGCCGTAACGAGTTCGGCATCAACGAGGGCATGTTCCTGTCTCCGGACGGCAACAGACTGGCATTCTACCGCAAGGACGAAAGCCGCGTCAGCTCATTTCCACTGCTTGACATCACCACCCGCACCGGCACTCTGCGGGAGATAAAGTACCCGATGAACGGCATGGACTCCGAAAAAGTCTCGCTCGGCGTGTATGACAGGTCGGACGGCAGCACGGTATGGATGGATGTAACCGACTTTACTGAAGAGCGCTACCTGACCAACATTTCATGGAGTCCGGACAGCCGCACCATCTACATCCAGGTGCTGGACCGCGCCCAGAAGAACATGCATCTCAACGCTTACGATGCAGCCACGGGCAAATTTCTGCGCACGCTGTTCACAGAGCATGACGACAGATACGTGGAGCCACAGTACAAGCTGGTATTCCTGGAGTCGGACCCGAGCCGCTTCATCTATTCCACCAATGTGCGCGACGGATACTGGAACCTCTACATCGGCAGTGTCGGCGGTGGCGAGCCGAAGCGTCTGACAGTTTGCGAAGGAGACGTCACCTACCTGTGTCAGAGGGGGAACTACGTCTATTACTATTCCACGGAAGTCTCTCCTGTGGAGCAGCATCTCTTCAGGGTAAATCTGAAGAACGGGAAACAGACCAGACTCACCGGAGAGCCGGGATGGCACAACTGCAATGTCAGTCCTGACGGAAAATGGTTCACCGACAACTGGTCATCGCTGGATGTGCCGCGCAAGGTGGGCTACGGTTCTACCGACGGCAGAAGTTTCCGTACGTTCTTCGAAGCGGAAGACCCAAGCCGCAATCTCAACTACGGCAGCATCGAAATGGGTACGGTAAAGAGTGCGGACGGTCTCTATGACAACTGGTATCGCCTGATCAAGCCACTGGATTTCGATCCGTCACAAAAGTATCCCGTCATACTGTACGTGTATGGCGGTCCTCACACCCAACTTGTCACGAACAGCTATCAGGCACAGCTGAGACGTTGGGAAATGTACATGGCACAGCACGGCTATGTGGTTTTCGTGATGGACAACCGCGGCACACCCGGACATGGTGCGGAATACGAAAAGGCCATACACCGCCAGTGCGGAAAGGCTGAGATGGAAGACCAGATGGAGGGCATGAAATGGCTGATGTCCAACGAATGGGTGGACCGCGACCGCATCGGCGTACACGGATGGAGCTACGGAGGATTCATGACCATTTCACTCGCAGTAAACTACCCGGAGATTTTCAAGGTAGCGGTTGCCGGCGGGCCTGTCATTGACTGGAAGTGGTACGAAGTGATGTACGGAGAACGCTATATGGAGACGGAGGAGACCAACCCTGAGGGCTTTGCCTCCACATCCCTCATTCCGCGGGCCGGAGACCTGAAGTCCAGACTTCTCATCTGTCAGGGAGCCATCGACAACACCGTCGTCTGGGAGCACAGTCTGAGCTTCATCGAGGCATGCATCAAGGACGGAGTGCAGGTGGATTATTTCCCGTACCCGACACACGAGCACAACGTCATCGGCAGGGACCGTGTGCATCTGATGACAAAAGTCACAGATTATTTCGAGCAGTTCCTGAAGCAGTAAGAGAATGTCAGAGAAGGATGTCAGGCAGTTCGCCAAAGGAACTGATGACAGAATCCGGACTGCACGCAGCCGTTTCAGACCAGCCGCGGCCCTTGAGCCATACCGTATGACAGCCTGCCGCGGATGCAGGCACGATGTCCTTGTCCGCTGAGTCACCGACAGCCACAGTATCCCCAGGGTCAAGTCCCAGGGCTGCTGCTCCGAGCCTGAATATTTCGGGATCAGGCTTCCGGACTCCGACAACGGAAGACTCGATCACATCCCTGAAACATCCGCTGATGCCGAACTCCCCGAGTACCGTATGCATGTTGCCGTAGAAGTTTGACACCAGCACCAGCGGCATCCGGGCGGCAATCCGATGCAGTACGGGAGAGGACACTCTGCGGATATTGTCTGCAACATAAGAATAACAGAAATCTGTCAGAGGCTTTTCGTCTGCCCCGCAGCACATGTATTCCAGCTGGATGCGTATCTTCGCACCAATCAGTTCCCGGAATGTGCAGTCCGGGGCTATCATCGGATTGCGGCCCAATGTGCGTTCAGCATGGATGTATGCATCGCGAAGCCCCTGGACAGGAAGTCCGCATGCCTGATATGCCATTGAAAACATCTGCATCCAATGCACGCCGTCGGTATCTATTGTTCCGCCGAAGTCAAGAAGCGCTCCCCTTATCATCAGATTTCGCCTTATTTACTAGTTTCATGATTTCCAAGTTTCATAATACCCACGCCTATCACAATCCACACGAACTCCCTGATTCTGGTCATCAGGGATACGGAGAGTCCCACCGATCCGGGCAACGATATGCTGGCAGCCGCAAGTGCAAGTCCCCCCTCACGTGCCCCGAGCTGCATCGGCATGATGAAGAGCATATTGCTGAAACAGGACGAGAACGCGGAAATGACGAAGCTGTCAAGGAATGTGGCATCCGGCACCAGCAGTCTCAGCAGTATCCAATATTCTACACAACCCAGTACGCGTGCGGAATATTCCAGCAGCAGCGAGCCCCAGAAGGGTTTGCCATGGCCCTCACCATGCAGATGACGTATCTGGCCGTCTATTCTCTGCAGCTGTTCACTGTGAGAGTCCAGAAACGGCACAGCCCATCTGCGTACCAGAGGAAGCCGTCCGAGCAGGCCGAACACCTTGACCACAAAGCCATGGCGGAAGCCTCTGGAAAACAGCCAGCAGACCAGCAGGAACACAATTGTCAGAACAGTCAGGACAAGGCCTGTCCACCAGTTCAGCACATACATGCCTCCCACGCAGAAATGCAGCGTCACATATACGGCTATGGCTGAGAGCCAGAAGCAGAAGTGCGAGCAGATGTGCATCATGACATACAGGATGACCGAAGAGGAGGCTTTCGCAGCACCCACATACGGTGTCAGTTCCATTATCCTGTACGGCTCACCTCCCATCAGTCCGAACGGAGTCACATAATTCAGCGCGAAGCCGGTCACAGACATCTTGAACACCTGCATGAACGGTACCCCCGACCGGCAGTCATCACGGATGATCAGATACCACGCCAGAGCGTTCATCAGATAGATGGGAACCCACAGCAGAATCAGAAGAAGCAGTTTTCCACCGGCCGTTCTGACAATCTCCCCTATCTCGCTGACAGTGGAGTCCAGAGTGAACAGCATTACAATTATCGCCGCCACCCCGAACAGGAAGAAGAAGTTTCGCCAGCGTCTGCTCATTGCCCGATGGAATCGGAGACCTCACGGCATATCCGCTCGTGAGAATACCTCATATACAGATAAATGCATTCCAGCACCGTCAGTTCGAACACAAAATACAGCCAAGGCTGACCGCAGAGAACGACGATGTACAGTACGATGGCGCGAGTGTTGAACGTCAGGATATTGGTCCATTTGAGGAGGGGATACATCCTGCGGCACAGATCCCTGCGAAGCTCCTCCGGGACCTCGCGCCCGTATTTTGCACCCATCAGTGCGCTCATGCGCTGGAACTGCGGTGTGCAGCGTTCCTGACGGATGGTATATCGCTGGTAGAAGAACAGCCAAATTTTCCAGAACCATTTGCTCCACGGCGTATTCTTCTGTTCTGCAGCCAGTTCCCTGCTGTTGTTCAATTCGGAGGCATTCAGCAGATACAGCAGGTATATATTGCGGTAATAGTCTGCCAGTCCGGCCTGATCCTTGTGGCACAGGATGCCGGAAACAAACATCAGCACCCATATCCATATACCCCATTCCTGTCCGGAGCCGAACGGCATCGGAGTATGCGTCAGTCTGAGTCCTATGAACAGATATATGCAGAAAAACCAGATGTCACCGGCAAATCCGTCCAAAAGGCGTCCCCAGAGAGTCCGCTTGCCCGTCATGCGTGCCAGTTGTCCGTCAGCGCTGTCCAGAGTGTCAGCGACAATCAGCAGAAGTACGCCGATGAGGTTGCGCCAGACTGATTCGTAGTAGAAGCACACACCGGCAAAGATCCCAAGCACTATTGATATGACGGTGACCACATTCGGATGGACATTGAACCTGTTGAACTGAAGTGCCCACCAGAAACCGACAGGACGCGTGAACTTGATATCCAGCCACTCCTCCGTATCCTTTGACTTGAAAGTAGCCTCAAGTGCCTTCCTTCTCTCCTCTCTTGTCATCGCCTGGAACATTTTTCGCGGACCAAACCGGCAATGGCATCGGCAGCAGCTGCACGGCAGATAAAGAACGACGGCCAGTCATTGAAGTCAATCACAGTCACACTGCCGTCTTCACTGACGATGGCGTCACCGCCGTAAGCATCCACACCGAGTATTCCGGCAATGCGTACCACCTCATTTCTGAAGGCATCCTCATCCACGTCAGCACAGCCGAGTTCATTGTATTCTTCAAGGCCGAACCTGCCTTCACCGACAGATTCCAGGAAACGGTACCTGAACAGCGTACCGGCGCCCACGCCATAGAACTTGCAAATCCTGCCATTGGCATGTTCCTGGAGAACCGCGCTGTCAAAACCGCGTCCACGCATCTGGGCCAAGGTTTCGGAAAGAGCCTTTTCATCGGCAATATGACATACGTCGTCTGTCTGGATCGAATGCGAATCACCCCGTTTCACCCAGCATGGGAATACGTTCCAGTCATGCGGCATGTCAGCTGTGGAGACCACACGACTGGTAGCGAACCTTGCGCCCGAACCCGACAGCAGTTCCACCTCGCGCACCCTCCGGCTGTTCAGGACTCCGGACGGACTGTTGCAGACGACAGTCCCAGAGGCCTCAATTTCCGCCAGTCTCTCAAGTGCCCTGTCCGAACGGCACATGTGGAACACAGCATCAAACATGCCGGGATCAGTTACCCCATCCCTCGCAAATTCAGATTCTGTCATACGGAACAGCATGTCCTCGCTGCCGTTCATTCTGCGGCACACAGCTTCAAAGATGTCTCTGTCGCTGATTTCACGGTTCGAAGAGAATCGCGGTTCCCTGCTGATGCCTAAAAAAAACATATCAAATTATCTGTTGTTGTTTTCACATTCACCCGAAATTTCCCCAGCCTTGGCGATGTCACCCACATGATCCACGTCAATGACCTTGCCGAAGCGGTAGCCCTTCAGCCTGACACCGTCGGCAAGCAGCTGTCTCTGAAAGTCCCGCATTCTGGTCCGTCCGGACGACACGCACCGTTCAAGCACCTCAAGTGCCCTGCCGTCCAATCCGTATATGCCGGCAGACACGAAACGGCAGCCTGACGGTTCGTCATGGAATCCGGTAATATTCATCTCAGCATCCGTTCCTACATACAGAGGCTTCTCATCGTCAACATAATCCGTCACTCCCATCATGCCGTCCCTATCGGATGACGCAAACGCATCCAGATAGTCGTGGAATTCGCTCTCCCGGAAAACGGTATCCACTGTGGTGACACAGAACTTCTCTCCGCGCAGGAACGGTGTCAGCCCGTACAGGCTGTGCATCGGACCGGGTGTGGATTTCGCCACTATGTCCAGATTGTACTTCTGCCTGACATCATTCAGATAATCAAGCGTCAGTGTATTCGCAGGATTGACAATCACAGCGATGCTGCCGGCCCCGGCATCCTTCATGATGTCCAGAAGTCTGCCTATCATCGGTCTGCCGCCTATCCTGACAAGCGGTTTCGGCAACAGCGAGCCCTCCTGAGCCAGACGGCTGCCCTCACCTGCGGATATTACGGCAAATTTCATCAGAAACAGGTTACATCCGACATGTCACGCCTCGTCCGACGCATCCAGCTTCAGCTTGTCGCTGTCATCCCTGCGGTCGAAATAGAGTTTGCGCAGCGGATTGCGGTGTATTGCCTCCTCATTGCGGCGGCAGCGGACAATATCTATTGCCGAATACACGGCCTGACGGAACGATTCCGGTGATGCCACACCCTTTCCGGCAATGTCAAATGCTGTCCCGTGATCGGGCGATGTACGGACTAGCGGCAGTCCGGCCGTATAGTTCACACCCTCGTCCATTGAAAGCAGCTTAAGAGGTATCAGTCCCTGGTCATGGTACATGACAAGCACTGCATCGAAGTGTGAATAGTCTCCCGAACCGAAGAATCCGTCTGCGGAGAACGGGCCGAAGCACTTGACGCCCTCCTCGGACATCTCTTTTACGGCAGGCTGGATGATTTCGTTCTCCTCGCGGCCCAGAAGTCCGTTCTCACCGGCATGAGGATTAAGTGCAAGCACGGCTATTCTCGGAATCTCTATGCAGAAGTCGCGTTTCAGGGAATTGTCCAACGTGGATATCCTCTCCTTTATCATATCCTTGCCAAGAAGCGATGCGACCCTGTCTATCGGCTCATGCACAGTAACGAGAGCCACCCGCATGAACTTGTTCATCAGGATCATGAGCGCTTTGGCTCCTTCTCCGAGCTCGTGCTCGAAATATTCCGTATGCCCGGGGAACTGGAACTTGTCCGACCTGATGGCACTCTTGCAAACAGGCGCCGTCACTATTGCATCTATGAACCCTTTGCGGTATTCCTCCACAGCACGTTCCAGAGCCTGGAAAGCAGCCTTGCCCGCCTCCTCGCTGACCGTACCGAACTCGACCTTCACCTCATCATCGTTGCAGTTCACGAGATTGAGTCTTTCCGGCTGAGCCGTCTCTGCCGAATCCACAATGCTGAAATTGGTGGTCAGCTCCATTGCCTTGCGATGGTATGCAGCCACCTTCGGCGAGCCATACAACACAGGAGTACAGAGTTCAAGCATCCCCGCATCCTCAAAAGCCTTCAATATAATCTCATAACCTACGCCGTTCACATCGCCGGCGGTAATACCTATTTTGATTCTGTTCATCATTCCTCTGGTTTGATTTCTATCTCTTCTATCGAATATGCAATATTTCTCTCGTCAATCTCATCCGGCAGCTGCAGCGTGTAGAGCGCAGCCTCCATACGGCGTATGAGGTTCTTCTTCATGTCACCGGGCGCATAGACGAAAGCCTCGGCCACAACCACCGAGCCGTTCTTCTCGTCAACCCTGCCGACAGAGACGAAGGGGCCGCCCATGTCGTAGTCCTTCATTTCCCAAAGTCCGCGTGCTATCTGCGCATACTCACCATGCACCTCGCTGTCCGTCACGGTAACGAAGCTGCGTGCGGTCTGCATGTACTGTCCGTCGCGCGGTCCGGGGATATTGGCCTGCATGACGGAATCCCTCATATTCAAGAAGTACTCCGGAGTAAATGTATCAGTGTCCTTATACGGATAAGAATAGATGACAAAACTCATGTCACGCTGCCCGCGGTCAGTTGTCGCCCAGAAGAACCTCTGACCGACCTTGGTCTTGTTCAGTTCCTCGGGAATCCAGACATCACAGCCGAACAGGTTCATCACGCGCTCCTCCACCGACACGTTGTGCTTCTTCCTGAGAAGTTCTATCTCGCGGTTCATCTCCGCCTTTGTGAAGAAGTCCACCACGGTCCTGCCATTGGTGTTCATGTAGTCGATGAAGGTACGCTCGTCGGGAGCCTGTATCGTCATGACCATCTGAGGTGAGGCATACACATTCCGGGAGAACTTCATCTTGGGCTGTGTGTATGTCCTGTCAACATTGACAATCAGGATATTGCGGCACAGACGCAGAGTGCGCACGAATTTCGGAGTCGTAACCTTGGAAACCCTGAAAGCGCTCTCAGGCTGCGGCAGTCCCGGGATATCGTCATCCATGACCTGAAATGCGGCATCCACAACCCCGTTCTGAAAATTCTCAGGATCGGACACTATCAGAATCTCGTACGGGACACCGGTGGACGAAGGCTGAAGGAATCCGCCTGTACCGCCACTGCCGCTCTTCGCGTTCTTACCGCCGCAGGCACATATCAGCAGTGCCAAAGCAGCCATTTCAACAAATCTTCTCATAGAATTTTGTATATTATCATTCACAGTCCTTCGTTTCTCCCATGCCTTTGCGTGCCGTATTGAGCATACCGCATGCAGCCCACACATCCTCCCCGCGCGAGGCACGAATCGTGGCGAACACGCCGTGTGCCGTGAGCCAGTCGCGGAATGCCAGCATCATGTCCTGAGAGGACGGGCTGAGAGGGCTGTCCGGTATTGCATGGAAGCGTATCAGGTTCACTCTGCAGCTGAGTCCCTCCAGAGTTCTGACAAGCTGGCGCGCATCGTCAATGGAGTCATTTACGCCCTGGAACATCGTGTATTCAAACGACAGCCTGCGCTGATGGCTGAAATCATAATGGCGCAGAACTTCCAGCATCTCCGTCATGGAAAAGGCCTTCTCGGCGGGAATCAGCCTGATTCGCTTTTCAGGCGTAGGTGCATGCAGGCTGACCGCTATGTGGCAGTCGCAGCCCTCCACAAGCTGTTTCAGTTCACGTCTGAGTCCTACAGTGGATATTGTGATGCGGTGCGGACTCCACCCGAATCCGTAAGATGATGTCATGACCTCAACTACAGATAGGACACTGCGGAGATTGTCCAGCGGCTCCCCCATTCCCATGAAGACGACATTGGTAAGACGTTCCTTCTCCGGCAGGGATATTATCTGATTGAGGATTTCACCCGGCGTCAGACTGTAGGCGAACTTCTGCCGTCCCGTCATGCAGAAGACACATCCCATCTTGCATCCCACCTGAGACGAGATGCAGAGGGTGGCACGGTCCCCGTCGGGTATGAACACAGCTTCGACTGTACGTCCGCCATTGACCGGAAACAGGTATTTCTTCGTCCCGTCAACTGATTCGACGCAGTCCACCGGAGCGGCATGCACAATCTCATATCTTTCGCTGAGCGCAGTGCGGAACTTCAGGGAGATATTGCTCATCAGGTCAATGGACGCGACCTGCCGGCCATATATCCAGCCGGCCATCTGACCTGCCGAAAAGCCTGGCATACCTATCTCCGACGCCACCTCCCTGAGCTGGCTGAGGGTCATTCCCACAAGGTTCTTCCTTTCCTCCATGATGTACTGAAGTCTGCGTCCTGCGTGCACCAACATTATTTGATGCCTAAACCGCAAAGTTAAGCAAAAAATCGTTATCTTTACAACTGGTCCCGAGCGGACATTTTTACGGTAATGAAAAAGATTGAAAATGTGACCTTTCCGAAATACGGTGCGAGCACTGATGACGTGCGGGACGCTCTCTCCGGCACTGATGCGGAATACATACTTGTCACGACAGACACAGACGCTGACATAACAGGCATTGAAGCCGCTGCTGTCAGAATGAGTGAGGAGATGCAGAAAAGCGGGGCGGGAATCGTGTACTCCGACCTGTTCAGGAGGACATCAGGCACAGACATCCTGACCCCTCTGTCGGACTGGCAGACAGGAAGCGTCCGGGATGACTTCGACTTCGGCTCGCTGATGCTGGTATCGCGCAGCGCAGTCTGCCATTATCTGTCTCTGGCTCTGACAGGCTTCCGTTTTGCAGGATTCTATCAGTTCTGGCTCGCAATATCCGAAAAGTATGACATCAGAAGAATTCCGGAGCCCCTTTATACGGTTGTCGAAACAGACCTGAGAGCATCGGGACAGAAGCAGTTCGACTATGTAAATCCGCGCAACCGCGAAGTGCAGATAGAGATGGAAGCGGCCTGCACGGAACATCTGAAACGCATCGGGGCATATCTGGCGCCTGACAGTTACAAAAGGATTGACACTGAGGCCGAAGGTACTTTCGGCATGACAGCCTCCGTCATCATTCCGGTAAGGAACAGAGTCCGGACAATACGCGACGCCGTGATGTCCGCCCTGTCGCAGCAGGCAGACTTCGATTTCAACGTCATCGTCATAGACAACCACTCCACCGACGGGACCACCGGTATCATACGCGAGACAGCCTTGTCGGACCCGCGCGTCATCCATCTGATTCCGGAACGGGCAGACCTGGGGATTGGCGGATGCTGGGACATGGCCATACGGGACAGCCGATGCGGGCGCTATGCAGTACAGCTGGACAGCGATGACATGTACAGCGGTCCGGATACGCTGGCACGCATAGTAAGCAAATTCCGGGAGGAACAGTGCGCCATGGTCATCGGCAGTTACCGCATGTGTGACTTCCAGCTTCAGACGCTTCCTCCGGGCATCATCAGTCACAGCGAATGGACCGATGGAAACGGGCCGAACAATGCATTGCGCATCAACGGGCTCGGAGCGCCTAGAGCCTTCTACACTCCGGTTGTCCGCAAAGTCGGATTCCCGAACGTCAGCTACGGCGAGGACTACGCAGTCGGAATAGCCATCAGCGGAGAATACCGCATCGGGCGCATATTCGACGAACTGTATCTGTGCCGCAGATGGGACGGAAACAGCGATGCCGCCCTAAGTCCAGAGCGTATTGCCGCCAACAACACATACAAGGATTCGCTGAGAACAGCGGAAATCATAAAAAGAATTGACAGAAACAGATGACTGAAATTCTAACGCACCTGAGCGAATGCATCAGCCGGCAGCTCCAGGCATGGCCGGAAGCAGGGGAGGCATTCAGAGCCCTGGATTCAGTCCGTAGCAGAATCATCTCGTCATCGGGCCTCGTCCTACAGTACAATCCAGCAAGAATCGGTTCCACAACAGCAAGAATCGACAGTGATTCCATCCGTCAGCGGACCTGTTTCCTCTGTCCGGAGAGCCGTCACCAGGAGCAGATGGCATTCAGCCTTGGCGATGACTTCGAGCTTCTGGTCAATCCATACCCTATCCTGCGCGAACATTTCACCGTTGCCAGCCGCACCCACCGGCCACAGTCAGTCCTCTCCTGCTACAGGAAGATGCTGGCCATAGCTGCGGAACTGCCGGAACAGTACATGATATTCTACAACGGTCCCCGTAGCGGAGCTTCCGCGCCCGACCACCTGCACATGCAGATAGGTCTCGCCACAGGCATTCCCCTCTTCGAGAAGCTCAAGTCCAACAGATTGCCGGAGAAGGAACTCTTCACTCTGTCGCCATTCGGATTTCCGGTGACCATCCTCCGTCATGCCACACCTGAGAGTTTTCTGGAATACTACAGGACGCTGACGATTCTGGACGGAGAAAGCGAGCCCCGCCTCAACATTATGGCATTCAACAGCGGAGGCGAAGTGATTGCCGTATTCATAAGCAGGGGCAAGCATCGTCCGGACTGCTATTACGCGGACGGAGACAGGAAGCGCCTCATCAGTCCGGGGGCAATAGATATGTTCGGGATGGTTATCACGCCCCGTGAACAGGACTTCCTGAGCCTCACGGAACACGATGTGCTGGACATATACAGAGAGGTTACACCGCACGAGCCCTCAGTCTCTGTGGGAATAATGCAGGGTGAGCGCATCTGTTTCACGCTGGACAGCCCCTACTCTGACGGAAGCAGGACCTTCTGCGGAGATATGGAGGTGTCGCTGCAGAACGGGCATCTCGTATGGCAGGACGGACAGACGGACAGACTCTGCCTGTCGCCGTGCGAAGGAGCAGGCCGCTTCACTCTGCACGGAGTGACGATAGGAAAGGCCTTTCACTGGGAACGGCTTGAGGACCAGACATTCACAGGCCATCTGGAATTTGTGATTGACGGAAACAGTATCTGGGCGGTGAACAGACTTCCCGTCGAGCACTATCTGGAAAGCGTCATTTCCTCCGAAATGAACCCGTCCGCACCGAAGGAGTTTCTGAAAGCCCATGCCGTAATTTCGCGCAGCTGGGTGATGGCGCAGCTTGCCGCATCGCGCAGACATTCCGACGAAAAGACGTCACAAAAAGCCGATGGAAACGCAGACCGCATAATAAAATGGTACGACCACGACCAGCACACTCTGTTCGACGTGTGCGCAGACGACCACTGTCAGCGGTATCAGGGAACAGGCCGCATCGACAATCCCAATGCCGTCCAGGCTGTACGCGAGACATACGCCGAAGCATTGGTGTTTGAAGGCCACCTCTGCGATGCCAGATTCAGCAAATGCTGCGGCGGAGTCAGCGAGCAGTTCGAAACGTGCTGGCAGGACAGGCACGAACCTTATCTGGTCCCTGTCCGCGACGCTTCGTTCTCAGACAGAACCATACCCGACCTCACCGACGAAGCCGAAGCGGAGAGATGGATACGCTCCACGCCCCAGTCCTTCTGCTCGCACCCTTCCGACGAAGTGCTCAGACAGGTTCTGAACAGCTACGACCTGGAAACGGACGGATTCTACCGATGGACGGTACACTACGGAGCAGACGAGCTTTCAGAGCTGTTCGCACGCAAGTCGGGACTCGACATAGGCAGGATAGAGGCCATAGAGCCTGTCAGAAGAGGGCCTTCCGGCAGAATATCCGAGCTTCGCATCACCGGCTCCGGGAGAACCGTCACCATAGGAAAGGAACTGGAGATCAGACGGGTGCTGTCTGAATCCCATCTTTACAGCAGCGCCTTCGTCGTTGACACCGAAAGAGACGCCGAAGGCAATGTCTCCGGCTTCACTCTGACCGGTGCAGGCTGGGGACACGGAGTCGGCCTGTGTCAGATAGGAGCTGCCGTAATGGGCAGCAAAGGCTATACATACAGGGAAATCCTCAACCACTATTACCCCGGGTCCACACTCGGAAGATTTTATTGACCTACAATCAGATGGAAACGCTCACATCATTGTTTGGACATTGGGCAGGAACAGTTCCGGAGACCATGTCACGGCTCACTCCCGCCGGATCGGACCGCGAGTACTGGAGAATCAGGGCCGGTGCAAACACCGTAATAGGCGTAAACGGAACATCCGCCGAAGAGAACAGGGCTTTCATTACTCTATGCAGGCATTTCCACGCCAAGGGACTGCCTGTTCCGGAATTATTGGCATGTTCAGAGGACGGCATGAGCTATCTTCAGGAGGATCTCGGGGACACGTCACTATATGATTTTCTGGAACCCTGCCGCAAGTCAGGGATGTATGACACCGGTTCGGTCAAGCTTCTGGAAAAAGTAGTGAAGCTGCTGCCGGAATTCCAGTTCAGAGGTGCGGCAGGCCTTGATTTCCAGATATGCTACCCGGTGGAATCTTTCGACCGCAGGAGCATAATGTGGGATCTGAACTACTTCAAATACTGTTTCCTCAAAACCACAGGACTGGATTTTCATGAAGACCGTCTGGAAGATGACTTCGGACATCTGGCAGACACGCTCCTGCACGACAGTCCGTACGACACATTCATGTACCGCGACTTTCAGGCGCGCAACATCATGATCAGGGACGGAGAGCCCATGTTCATCGACTTTCAGGGAGGGCGCAGAGGGCCTGTCGGATACGATCTGGTTTCACTTTTATGGCAGGCACGCGCTGCATATCCCGAGGAATTGAGAAGTCACCTCACAGATATCTACATCGAAGCTCTGCAGCGTTTCCGCCCAACGTCATCCGACAGTTTCCGCAGAGAGTTGAAGCACATGATACTTTTCCGGATGCTTCAGGTTCTGGGTGCTTACGGATTCCGGGGTAAATTCGAAAGAAAGTCACAGTTCCTGACCGGAATTCCCGCAGCCATCGGTATTTTGGAATCTGTTCTGGACGAAGGAACCGGCAAGAATGAATATCCGTATCTGGCAGAGCTTCTGCGAAAGATGGCAGCCCTGCCGGAATTCCGGCAAATACCGGCATCCACAGCAGACAGGCTCACAGTCCGCATCACCAGTTTCTCCTTCCGTAAGGGTATTCCCGAGGACAGGACAGGCAACGGCGGCGGTTTCGTGTTTGACTGCCGCAGCATGCACAACCCGGGACTGTATGACGAATACAAGCCTCTGGACGGTTCCTCACCCGAGGTGATCAGTTTTCTGGATGAGCAGGGTGAGATACAGAAATTCATGGAGAGCGTCTATGGTCTGACAGACCCAGCCGTAGAGAAATATCTGAGTCGGGGATTCACCGACCTCGCGGTCTGTTTCGGATGTACGGGAGGCAGACACCGCTCGGTAAGAAGCGCCGAATGCCTGGCAGAGCATCTGCACGGGAAATATGGAGACAGAATCCGCATCGTGCTGACACATCGGGAAATGAAAAGACAGAGAGAACTATGAACGCACTCATACTCGCCGCCGGACTGGGCACACGTCTCGGAATGCTGACATCAGACACCCCCAAGGCACTGGTGGAGGTGGCAGGACGCACCATGCTTGAGCACCAGCTTCGCCATCTGCACAAGGCCGGTTTCGATCATTTCGTCATAAATGTGCACCATTTTGCCGATAAAATCACGGATTTCCTCGACAGGAACGACAGTTTCGGACTGGACATCACCATCTCCGACGAACGCGGAATGCTTCTGGATACCGGAGGTGGCATAAGACAGGCCATGCACCTGTTCAGGGATGACAGTCCGGTGCTCGTTCACAACGTGGACATTTTCTCGGACACGGATCTGGCAGCTTTGTACAACGTCCATGTTGGCAGTGGTGCCGATGCCACGCTGCTTACATCCAGACGAACCACCTCACGCTATCTTCACTTCGACGAGCGCATGAATCTGCGTGGATGGAGCAATGAAAAGAGCGGAGAGACGCGGTCACCGTTCCCGGATTTTGACCGCAGCAACTGCACCCCTCTTGCATTCCAGGGCATTCATGTGATTTCGCGCACAATGCTCGAACGGCTGGATGCTGTTGAAGCGGACAGATTCAGTATCACGGACTTCTACATTGACAATGCGGCCGGACTCAGTCTGAAAGCTGTTGTCGCATCCGCACAGATGTGGGTGGACGCAGGCAAGCAGGACTCTCTGCCATTGGCCGGACAGATAATAAAGAATACAGGATATGAATATTGAGGAGAGAATCGGAACACTGAGAAAACTTATGCAGGAATGGGGCTGGTATGCCGCAGTGACTGTAGGTGAAGATCCGCACAACAGCGAATACACTCCTTCCCGCTGGCACCAGAGGAATTTCATCAGCGGTTTTACCGGTGATGCGGGGGTCGTCGTCGTCACTCCTGACCACGCCGGACTCTGGGTTGATTCAAGATATCACATACAGGCTGCCAACGAGCTGAAGGACAGTTGTGTGACATTGCACAGGATGGTTTCGGTCGAAGACTGCGAGTGGATGGACTGGCTGGCGGAAAGAATACCTTCAGGCGGAGTCATCGGCGTGGACGGGCTCTGCATGAGCCTTCAGGATGCGGCGCGTCTTCAGTCTCTTATAGAATACAGGAACGGCCGGGTCGTCTCGAGAGCGGACTATCTGGAAACGATATGGCAGGACCGTCCGACATTGCCTCAGGGCAAGGTATGGCTGCATGAGGAACAGTATTCCGGACGTTCCACAACGGACAAGCTGAAATGGATGCGGGGTGTCCTCAGGGAACACGGATGCAGTTACGCGCTCGTCTCATGTCTTGACCAGATAGGATGGCTGCTGAACATCCGCTCGTCTGACGTTGACTACTGTCCGTTCGTCATCTCATTCGCAATCGTTACGCCGGAAGGCGTGGAGCTGTTCGCCGGAACGGAGAAGTTCTCATCAGACATAGCGGAAGCTCTGGCACAGGACGGCATACATATTCATCCGTACGGTGATGTATCCGGTTTCATTTCATCCATGAAGCCATCGGGCAGGATTATGATTGACCCGGCCACTCTCAACTACGAGCTGGGCAAGGCCGTGGAAAAATCCTTCTCCGGGACCGGTATTGTACGTATGGACTCGCCCGTTGATATCGCGAAGGCAGTCAAGAATGATGTCGAGATAGCAGGTTTCCGCAAGGCATACGTTCTCGACGGAATCGCCCAGACACGCTTCTTTCACTGGCTGGAGGACGAAATGGCGGCAGGCCGTCAGGTTTCAGAGGCAGACGCCTCGGACAGGCTGCATGAGCTCAGGGCCGGATTCCCTGATTTCCTTGACGAAAGTTTCGAGACCGCATCCGCATATCAGCAGAACGCCGCCCTGCCCCATTACTGCACCATCCGGGGAAAGGATGCCATGCTCCGGCCCTGCGGGGTTTATCTGAATGACAGCGGTGCGCACTACAGGTTCGGCACTACTGACATCACCCGCACGGTTCCGCTCGGTCCGATGACAAGACTGGAGCGGGAGGACTATACAATAGATCTGAAGGGTATGATAGACCTGTCCATGGCCGTCTTCCCGGTCGGGACTCCAGGATGCCGCATAGACGCAATCTGCCGCAATCCCCTGTGGCAGACGATGCGCAACTTCGGACATGGTACCGGACACGGTGTGGGCAACGTCCTGTCCGTGCATGAAGGTCCCCAGAGCATACGTCAGAATCTCAGGAATATTCCGATGAAACCGGGAATGATCACATCCAACGAGCCGGGCATATACCGCGAAGGCATGCACGGAATCCGTCACGAGAACATGATTCTGTGCGTCCCTGCAGGAGAAAACGAATTCGGCAGCTGGCTGCGTTTCGAAACCCTCACGCTCACCTACTTCGACACTGCTCCGATTCTGCGGGAGCTGCTTGACGAGGCCGAAATCCGCTGGCTGAATGACTTCAATGCCAGCGTCTATGAGAAAATCAGTCCGCACCTTGACAGATACGATGCAGACTGGCTTTACAGCAAAACACGTCCAATCTGACAAAAACATTCCAACGGATATGGGAAATACAGACAACATGCGCACAGGCCGTTCTGCCTGGGGATGGATTCCTACCCTGTACTTTGCAGAGGGTTTTCCATACGTGCTGATAGTGACCGTAGCAATGATAATGTACAAGCAGCTGGGTCTGAGCAATGCAGATGTCACTCTCTACACGGCCTGGCTGTATCTGCCATGGGTCATCAAACCGCTATGGAGTCCGTTCGTCGATCTGATGAAGACAAAGCGCTGGTGGGTACTCCTGACGCAGTTCATCCTCGGCGCGGGACTGGCCGGAATAGCTTTCATAATTCCTACCACGAACTTCGTACGATGGACACTTGCCATCTTCTGGCTTCTCGCCTTCAGCAGCGCCACCCACGACATCAGCATCGACGGATTCTACATGATCGGACTGAACGAAAGCCAGCAGGCATTCTTCGCAGGAATACGCAACACGGCATACCGCATAGCCATAATTGCAGGTCAGGGAGGACTGCTGATGATAGTAGGACTGCTGCAAAAACGCACCGGCAGTTTCGTTTCAGCCTGGAGCATGGCCTTTATCATTGCAGGAAGCATCATGCTGCTGCTGGCATTCTACCACAGTCTGGCCATGCCGAAGCCTGAGACTGACGGGAAAGCCACGCCGTCAGCCGGTGCTCTGCTGCGAGGCTTCATCGCCACTTTCGCCAGCTATTTCCGCAAGCCGTACATCGTGCGTGCGTTGCTGTTCATTCTGCTGTTCCGTCTGGCGGAAGCCCAGCTGACAAAAGTCTGTCCGCTATTCCTGCTCGATTCGCCTGAGGCCGGAGGTCTCGGTCTGACCACAGAGCAGGTCGGATTCGCGCAGGGAACCATCGGAGTGATCGGACTTCTCATCGGAGGCATCATCGGAGGCGCCGCCATATCCGTCGGAGGTCTCGGCAGATGGCTCTGGCCGATGGTCTGGGCCATTTCCGTCCCGGACCTCGTATATGTCCTGCTGAGCTGGTTCCCCACCCAGAACATGTGGATAGTATCGGCCTGCATTTTTGTGGAGCAGCTCGGCTACGGTTTCGGCTTCACCTGCTACACCTTATATATGATATACTTCTCGCGCGGTGAGCAGAAGACTTCCCACTACGCCATAAGTACCGGCATCATGGCTCTTGGCATGATGCTGCCCGGCATGATTTCAGGCCACATGCAGCAGCTGATGGGTTACAGGATGTTCTTCATCTGGGTAATCATCTGCTGTTCTGTAACATTTGCTGTATCAGCAATCATAAAGTTTGACTATAATTTCGGTAAAAAGGAACAGTGATGAACTTGATAACGGATGCCGGCTCCACCAAGACAGACTGGAGCTTCTGTGAAGGAGAACATGTAATCAGGAATGTACGTACTCAGGGAATCAATCCCTGCAACATGAGCAGAGACCCGATAATGCAGATACTTACCGGGGAACTTCTCTTCGAGTGCGGGGATATCAGACCGGCTGATGTAAGTGCGATATACTATTATGGAGCGGGGTGCGCCACGCAGTCCATCTGTGAAGACATGAAGGCCATGCTGCAGATATGCTTCCCGAAAGCAAGCATCTGGGTGGAAAGCGATATGCTGGGTGCGGCACGTGCGCTATGCGGCCACAAGGAGGGCATTGCCTGTATTTTGGGAACCGGATCCAATTCATGTCTGTACGACGGGAATGTCATTGTAGATCAGACACCTTCCCTTGGCTACATCCTCGGCGATGAAGGCAGCAGCACCGCAATCGGACGGCATCTGCTGAGTGACTGTCTGAAGCGTCAGCTCCCGGAGGATTTCGCCAGGGAATTCATGGAACGATACCACCTGACACAGGAGATAATCATCGAGAATGTCTATCGCAAGCCTATGGCCAACCGCTACATGGCCGGCTTCACCCCGTTCCTTGCGGAGAAGAGAGATGTCAGCCAGGTGCACAAGATGCTGGTGTCATGCTTCCGCGAGTTTCTCCAGCGCAATGTGATGAACTATCACCGCTCTTGGCTCCCGATCAATTTCATCGGCACACTTGCATCGTCATTCGACACAGAACTGGCAGAAGCCGCAGAATCTTTGGGATTGTCCGTCGGAAACATCCAGCGCAGCCCTATGGAAGGTCTGGTAATGTACCACTCCTGACAGAGGATATCACTATAGCGGAGAAATCCTTGGAAATTAATATAATAAGTATTACCTTTGCGCCCGCAACACGTGCAAGGTGCGTGTTGCTGTGTTTACAACATATTGTCTAACTTACATTTAAATTCTATTTTTATGGCAGATTTTAAGAATGTGGCTCCTATCGAGGACTTCGATTGGGAAGCTTATGAAAAAGGCAGTTCAGCTACAGCTCAGACCAAGGAGCAGCAGGAGCAGGCTTACGACTCAACCCTGAACAAGGTTGCAGACGACGAGGT
>JAKSIW010000023.1 GCA_024398555.1 Bacteroidaceae bacterium
CTCCTTTCATACTGTATCTGGCCGATCAGTCTCAGCCATCTGCTCAGGTCCAGGATGAACAGTCTTGCCGTTGACAGCAATTCGAATGGCGCTGTACCTGTGGAACAGGTGGAAATCATGCATGTTAACAGTGTTTCAATAGAGGAAGTACAGAAGGAAACTCCAACAGCGGAAACAGAGGCTGAACCGAAGGCTGAACCGAAGGAAGAAGTAAAGTCCAAAAGCACATTCAAGCTGACTGCTGCTGACATGGCAAGAGATCTGGGCGAAGTTACTGTTGCGGACACAGTGTCATACAGGATGGTCGGCAGGAAGGCTGTACACCGGATGGAATCAGGCGAAACTCTTACCACCATTGCACTGAAATACTATGGCACCAAGCTGCTGTGGCCGTATATTGTTGCTTACAATCATATATCCAATTACAACTTTCTGAAAGTGGGTACCATTCTGGATATTCCAGAGCTTGAAAATAAGTAATCAGGATATTCATTTATACATAATTAATATTTTTTGAATGTTAATTCACTTTTTAATCGTGTAACTTTGGGGGCATATAAAGGATAATTCAAATATATATACGTAATAGAAAATGAACGCAAATGTTGATATCAGGGAACTGAACGAACGCATAGAAAACCAGAGTGCGTTCGTCACAAATCTGCTGGCCGGAATGGATCAGGTGATCATCGGACAGAAGCATCTGGTCGAATCTTTGCTGATTGGTCTGCTGTCTGACGGACACATTCTTCTGGAAGGTGTGCCAGGACTTGCCAAGACATTGGCGATAAAGACGCTCGCATCTCTGATAGATGCCAGTTTCAGCAGAATTCAGTTCACTCCGGACCTGCTTCCTGCAGATGTTGTGGGAACTATGATCTACAGTCAGAAGGATGAGTCATTCATTGCCAAGAAAGGACCTGTATTCGCCAACTTCATTCTTGCAGATGAGATCAACCGTGCTCCGGCCAAGGTGCAGAGTGCTCTTCTGGAAGCTATGCAGGAACGTCAGGTGACACTGGGCAAGGATACTTTCGCTCTTCCGAAGCCTTTCCTGGTGCTGGCTACCCAGAATCCTATTGAGCAGGAGGGTACGTATCCTCTTCCTGAGGCTCAGGTGGACCGTTTCATGCTTAAGGCTGTTATCGGTTATCCCCAGATTGAAGAGGAGAAGAAGATTATCCATCAGCAGATTCACCATGAGATAGGTTCTGTCCGTCCTGTGATGACTACCGATGACGTCATGAAGGCACGTGAGGTCGTGGATATGGTTTATCTGGACGAGAAGATAGAGCAGTACATTGCCGATATCGTGTTCGCTACACGTTTCCCGGACAAGTATGGGCTTGGAGATATCAAGGAACTGATTTCATTCGGAGGTTCTCCGCGTGCTTCCATCAATCTGGCTCTCGCATCACGTGCGTATGCGTTTATCAAGCGCAGGGGCTATGTGGTACCTGAGGATGTGCGTGCAGTGGCACATGACGTACTGCGTCACAGAATAGGTCTGTCATACGAGGCTGAGGCAACAAATGTAAATGCAGACGAACTTGTCAGCCGTATTCTGAATAAGGTGGAAGTGCCTTAATCCTGTCCTATGGAAGCCAGTGAACTCATTAAAAAGGTCCGCAAGATTGAGATAAAGACGCGTGGACTGTCCAACAATATATTTGCTGGACAGTATCACACTGCCTTCAAGGGACGCGGCATGGCCTTTTCTGAAGTTCGCGAATACCAGTATGGAGATGATGCACGCGATATTGACTGGAATGTTACGGCCCGCATGAACCATCCGTACGTCAAGGTGTACGAGGAGGAGCGTGAACTGACCGTAATGCTGCTGGTTGATGTCTCGGGCAGCCTGGAGTTCGGATCATCAGTCTGCATGAAGCGTGAAATGGTGACTGAAATTGCCGCAACTCTGGCTTTTGCAGCCATACAGAACAACGACAAGGTAGGTCTGGTGTTCTTTTCAGACAGAATCGAGAAGTTCATACCGCCTCAGAAAGGCAGAAAGCACATTCTCTATCTGATTCGCGAATTGCTGGACTTTGTTCCGGAAAACAGGGGTACGAGCATTTCCGTTCCTCTGGAGTTCCTTACGAATGCAGTGAACAAGCGTTGTACCGCATTTGTCCTGAGCGATTTCATAACAAGGGATGACTATCGCAATGCAATGACAATTGCGAACCGCAAGCATGATGTCGTTGCCATTCAGGTATATGACCGACGTTCCGAGGAACTGCCCAAAGTCGGACTGATGAAAGTACATGATGCGGAAACAGGCGCTGACAGGTACATCGATACATCATCCAGAGCTGTCAGGGAGGCTTGCAGACGCTGGTGGCTCGACTCTGAGGCACGCCGCAAGGATAACATGACCAGAAGCCGGGTTGACTCGGTATCCATAAGGACCGATCAGGATTATGTACGTGCTTTGATGGAATTGTTTGCAATAAGAAAATGAAAATGAGACTGATAAACTGTATATCCGCACTGTTTTTCATCCTTTTGCCGGCATCGTTGCATGCGGACAATGTGATAGTCGAAGTATCGTGCGATTCAGTTCAGCTTTGGATAGGCGAGCAGACGGAAATACATCTTTCCGTTACTTGCGATGCCGGTCAGAAGGTTTCCTTCCCTTCATTTGGGGATACAATTGTCAATGGGCTGGAGATAGTTCCGCCTGTCAGAACCGACACTGTTTTTCTGAATCACAGGAAAAGGACTACGGTCACGCGCAGCTATACCGTGACATCATTTGATTCTGCATTCTTTTATGTCCCCGGACTTGAGGTGTATGTGGACAGCCTGCCATACAGGTCGCGCGATGACATCTCGCTGGCAGTGTATATGCTTCCGGTTGACACGACGAATCTGGATGCCTTCTACGGTCCCAAGGATATCATGGAGGTGCCTGTGGAATGGCAGGATGTGAAGACATCGGTCTATTCCATATTGCTTCTGCTATTGTGCCTGGCCGCCGCAATATTCCTGTTCATCGGCTGGAAGAACGACAAGCCCATTATCAGAATTATTAAGGTGGAGCCGAAGAAACCGGCACATGAGGTGGCTTTTGCGGAAATTGAACGTATCCGTCAGCAGCAGCTGGCTCATGGCGAGGATGCCAAGGAGTACTACACACAGCTTACCGATGCCGTTCGCGCTTACATGAATGAGCGTTTCGGCTTCAATGCAACCGAGATGACGTCGGATGAGATTATTGAGAATATGCTCAGACTGCGCGACAGGGAGTCACTGACGGAACTGAAGGAACTCCTGCAGACATCCGATCTGGTAAAATTTGCCAAGGTGAAGCCTCTGCTGGGTGAAAATGACCGCAATCTCGTCACGGCAATGGAGTTTGTCAAAGAGACGATGTCGCAGGAAGAGCCGATGCCTCAGAAGTCTGAAGACAGGGTGGTCGTAGAGAGGAAACGCAGTAAGGGTGTGCGTGCACTGCTGCTGTCTTGTGTGATTGTACTTGGACTTGCAGCATGCGTATTCCTGTTCATCCTTATAAGAGAAGTTTATTTTCTGTTGTTTTAATGATTGATTTGCAATGACATTTGCCAACGGTGCATATTTGCTTCTGCTTCTGCTGATAATTCCTTTCACCGTATGGTATGTACTGAAAGGTAGAAAACGGGGAGCTGCGATGCAGGTTCAGGATGCCGGAGTATTTGACGGAACACCGGTCAGCTACAAGTACTATCTTGTCCACCTGCCTTTTGCATTGCGGATGCTGGCGTTTGCTATGCTGGTGATCATACTCGCCCGCCCGCAGACAACTGACAACTGGCAGAACACTGAAATAGAGGGCATTGATATTATGCTCTGCGTGGATGTATCCACCAGTATGCTGTCTGAGGATCTGAAGCCAAACCGTATCGAAGCGGCCAAGGATGTTGCTTCCGCATTTGTGAACGGTCGTCCGAATGACAATATCGGTCTGACGATATTTGCAGGAGAGTCTTTCACCCAGTGTCCGCTGACAGTGGATCACTCAGTACTCCTGAATCTGTTCCACGGAATCAGCAGTGACATTGCCGCACGTGGAATAATAGACGACGGAACGGCAATCGGTATGGGCATAGCCAATGCCATCAGTCGTCTCAAGGACAGTCAGGCCAAATCCAAGGTCATTATTCTGCTCACCGACGGTTCGAACAACAGGGGAGAGATTTCACCGCTGACTGCAGCCGAGATGGCCGGGAGTTTTGGAATCCGCATATATACAATAGGTGTCGGAACCAATGGAACCGCTCCTTATCCTGTCCAGACATCTTTCGGAACACAGTACATGAATGTACCTGTGGAAATCGATGAGGATATGCTTCGCCAGATTGCCCAGATAACAGATGGCATATATTACAGAGCTACCAGTAACAGCAAGCTGAAGGAGGTGTACGAGGAGATTGACAAACTGGAGAGAACCAAGCTGCAGGTTAAGGAATTCAGCACCAAGAATGAGGTGTATCAGTCTTTTGCGTGGATTCTCCTGCTGTCTGTTCTGGCTGATGTCCTGCTGCGTCAGACAATTCTGAAAACTATTCCATAACTTCCGGCTATGTTCAAGTTTGCAAATCCTGAATACCTGTATTTACTTTTCATCATACCGGTTGCGGTTGCGCTCTTCGTATGGTCACAGATACATCGCAGACGGATGATTGTCAGATACGGAGATCCCGAACTTCTTGCCGCCCTCATGCCGGATGTTTCTGAGGCAAGGCCGAAAATAAAGTTCTGGATAACTGTAGCCGCGCTCGGACTGACCTGTTTCCTGCTTGCCCGACCGCAGTTCGGTTCGAAACAGGAGACTGTGGTGCGTCATGGCATTGAGACAATCATATGTCTGGACATCTCCAACTCCATGCTGGCTGATGACGTGGCTCCTTCGCGTCTGGACAAGTCAAAGAGAATCATTTCAAATCTGGTGGACCAGATGCATGACGATAAGGTAGGACTGATCGTATTTGCGGGAGATGCCTTCGTGCAGTTGCCGATAACTACTGATTTCATCTCTGCCAAGATGTTTCTCTCCACGATATCCCCTGCATTGATTTCACGTCAGGGTACGGATATCAACGAAGCCATTTCACTTGCATCCAGAAGCTTTACGCCAAATGAAGGTGTCGGGAAGGCTATCATAGTAATCACCGACGGCGAGAATCACGAGGGCGGTGCGGAAGATGCAGCCAGAGCTGCTGCTGAAAAGGGACAGACTGTACATGTGATGGGAGTAGGTTCTTCCGAAGGCTCGCCGATTCCGGGCGAAAGGAGTGGAGAGTTCCGCAAGGACAAGGACGGCAATGTGATTGTGACACGCCTCAACGAACAGATGTGCCGTGACATTGCTTCCGCAGGCGGCGGTTCCTATTTTTACGTTGACAATTCAAACTCTGCAGAGAAGGCACTGCAGAAGGAACTTGACCATCTGGCAAAGGACGATGTCGAGACCACTGTCTTTACTGAATATGATGAGCAGTTCCAGTTTATTGCCTGGGTCATTCTGGTTCTGCTGGTGATTGAACTGTTTGTCAGTGAGAGCAGTCATCCCGGAATGAGAAAATTCAAGCTCTTCAACACGGATAATAATAAGGTGAAATGATCAGATACATAATATTGGCAGTCATGACGCTGATGCCGTTGTCGATGATGGCTCAGCGCAATGACCGGGAGTATGTCCGGAAAGGGAACAAATTATATTCTGACAGCCTTTTCGTCAAGGCTGAGGAGAATTACCTGAAGGCTTTGGACAAAAATCAGGAATCTCTGGAGGCGATGTACAATCTCGGTAATGCATATTTGAATCAGCAGAAGGCGCAGGAGGCGGTGGAACAGTACCGGAAATCCGCTTCCGCATTTCTGCACGAACGTGACAGAGTTATCAATGACAAAAAGTCCACGACAAAGGAAATAGCTGATATAAAGGAGAAGACTGCAGAGGCTTTCCATAATCTGGGAGTTGTGATGCAGGCATCTCAGAATTATCAGGAAGCTGTGTCCGCATATCAGGAATCCCTCAGGAACAATCCATCCGATCAGGAGACCAGGTATAATCTTGCACTTGCGATGCATCAGCTCAAACAGCAGCAGAACGAGGACCAGCAGGACCAGAATCAGCAGGACAAACAGGACCAGCAGAATCAGCAGGACCAGCAGGACCAGCAGAATCAGCAGGACCAGCAGAATAATGATCAGCAGCAGGAACCTCAGCAGGACGAGCAGAATCAGCAGCAGAGTATGCAGGACCGGCAGGAGATGTCCCGAGAGAATGCTGAACAGCTTCTTGATGCAGCAATGCAGGACGAAAAGGAAGTGCAGGAGAGAGTCCAGCAGATGATGCAGGTTCAGTCCAAGGGCAAGTTGGACAAGGATTGGTGATATTTGAGCAATTATTATGTCAGAAATGAAAATAAGGAGAGCGGGGTTACTGACTCTGATGTTTATTCAGGTGCTGGCTGTTTATGCGGCAGCTGATGTCAAGTTCACAGCACAGGCTCCGAAGGCAGTTGTCGTCGGTGACAATTTCCGTCTGGAGTATTCAGTCAATGTGTCCAATGCGAGAAATCTGAAAATCCCATCAATCGAAGGATTCAGAATTCTGGCCGGTCCCAGCACGTCTTCCAGAAGCAGTACAACCATCGTCAACGGCAAGATGGAATCTTCATCTTCGGTGACATACACATATATTCTTGTAGGAGAAGAAGAGGGTGAATTTACCATACCGGGAGCCACGGTTGAAATAAAGGGCGATACCTATACGTCCAATGACGTGAAAATCAAAGTTCTGCCACAGGACAGCAATTCACAGCAGAATCAGTCTGCTACGGGTTCACAGCAGAACCGTCAGTCACAGCCGCAGGCTTCATCATCGTCGTCATCAGTTGGAAACATCTCCAACTCCGACCTGTTCATGCGTGCAATCATCAGCAAGACAAATGCCTACGAGCAGGAAGCTCTGCTGCTCACATACAAGGTTTACACGCTTGTCAATCTCCGTTCTCTCAGCAACAGCATGCCGGATCTGAAGAATTTCCATGTCCAGGAAGTGGAACTGCCTCAGAACAAGGAATTCGAACTGGAACACTATAACGGACGCAACTATCAGACAATGATATGGCGTCAGTATGTGCTTTTCCCGCAGCAGTCCGGAGATCTGGAGATTCCATCGACGTCGTTTGACGGAGTTGTGTATCAGACCATACAGAGCGCGGATATCTTCGACATGGTCTTCAATGGCGGCAGGTATGTGGAGACCAACAAGGTGCTGACAACGGCTCCGATCAAGGTACATGTTGATCCGCTTCCTTCAGGACGTTCTGACAGTTTTATGGGTGGAGTGGGAGACTTCTCTATAAGCTCCAGCATCAACACCACAGAACTGAAGGCCAACGAGGCAGTTACGATACGTGTCATTCTGTCCGGAACCGGCAATCTGAAGCTGATAAAGACTCCTGAAATCAGATTTCCTCAGGATTTCGACGTATACGACCCGAAGGTGGAGAATCAGTTCTCGCTCAAATCCAGCGGACAGACGGGCAATAAGGTGTTTGAGTATCTTGCTATTCCGCGACACGCCGGCCAGTATGACATCCCAGGATTGGAATTTCAGTATTTTGATGTCAAGAGCGGGAAATACAAGACTCTCACCACTGAAAGCTATACAATAAATGTGGCAAAAGGCGAGGGCAGTGATGCCGGTACTGTTTCCGGATATGTCAGTAAGGAGGATCTGAAATTTGTAGGACAGGATGTGAGATTCCACAACACAAGCGGCAAACTGACAAGATCTGACAATGTCCTGTTCGGTTCTACGCTGTTCTGGATGCTGCTGATTCTGCCTGTTCTGATTCTGCTTGCCGTACTGGCTGTCAGTATGAAGAGAGTCAGGGACAATTCGAATATTGTACAGTCCAAACGTAAAAAAGCCAATTCCGTGGCTGTCAAAAGACTGAAGCAGGCATCCAGACTGATGGCAGAGAACAGGAAGGATGAGTTCTATGATGAGACTCTGAGAGCGCTTTGCGGCTATGTAAGCGACAAACTGTCCATTCCGGTGGCCGACCTCTCAAAGGATAACATTGCCAGCGAACTGCGGGGCAAGAATGTTGACGAGAGTATAATCTCAGAGCTTACCAAACTGATAAGTGATTGTGAATTTGCACGTTATGCTCCCGGTGACGATAATGGCAGAATGGACGGAATATATAAGGAAGCTGCCGATGTCATCGGACAGATGGAGAACGTGATAAGACATTAATTCTATCGTTTTGAAACAATGAAAAGACTTTTGTTCATCATAGTGCTGAGTGTTGCAGGCATGTTGTCTTATGCACAGGACAATGATTCGGCGGTAGTGAGTTCTTCCTTATTTTTTGGAACTGACAGCACAGAAATCAATGCTGTCACTGCAGAAATGGCTGACAACGCCTACATTCAGGGAGATTACGCCACTGCTGCTGCAATGTATGAGGAAATACTTGCAAACCAGGGCATTTCTTCTGCACTGTATCTTAACCTCGGTAATTCCTATTTCAAACTTGACGAAATAGCAAAAGCTATTCTGAATTATGAACGTGCAAGTCTGCTGAATCCTTCCGATGAAGACGTCCGCTTCAATCTGGATGTCGCCAGAACAAAGATTGTAGACAAGGAAACAACTGTAAATGAACTGTTTGTCATCACATGGTTCAAGCGTATTGCAGCTTCAATGAACGTGAACGGGTGGGGTGTAAGTACTGTTATTCTATGGACACTGATGCTGCTGTCTGCAGGAGCGTTTTTCCTGAGCAGAAGGGTAGGGATCAAGAAAATTTCCTTCGGACTCTCCATTGTCTTCCTTCTGCTGGCCTTCATGTCGTTTATGTTCGCTTCAGCTCAGAAAAAGAGTCTGATTAATAGTGAGATGGCAATAATCATGTCTCCGAGTGTTACCGTGAAGAGCACGCCAAATGAAAATGGCACAGAACTTTTCATCATTCACGAGGGACGCAAGGTGCGTATCCTGGATGCAACCATGAAGGATTGGGTCGAAATAAGACTGAACGACGGAAATGAGGGATGGATACAGGCAAGTGATATGGAAAAGATTTAAAAGATGATTGATTTACAGCGTCTTATAGAAATAGATAGAAGCATTACCTTAGCTATTAATGGCAGTGATTCGCTGTTTCTGGATGGCGTTGCCGGCATTTTCACGTCTGTTGTAATCTGGCTGCCGTTAGCGCTGGTGCTCTTGTACATGATTGTGCGCAACAACAATACCAAAAGAATGATATGGCTCATAGTCATGATTGCACTAACGATTGTATGCTGTGACCAGATTTCGTCATCCTTGTTCAAACCGCTCGTTGCACGCTTCAGACCGACTCAGGATCCTGTCATGCTGCATCTGGTTGACAAGGTAAACGGATATACCGGAGGACAGTACGGTTTCGTCTCCAGCCATGCGGCCAATTCTTTCGGGATTGCGGTCTTTGTAATCTGGCTTGTACGCGACAGATTCTTCACGTTTTCAGTTCTCCTTTGGGCGGTTCTGAATTCATTGATAAGAACATATCTCGGCGTTCATTTCTTCGGTGACATTCTGTGCGGCGCGATACTTGGAGCCGTTATCGGTTCTGCCATATACTGGCTGTATGTTTTGTTTTCCGGCAGTCGTAACCTTATTATACACAAACATACATCAGAAAACCTTTTTACGCAATCAGGATATCTTCTCAATGACGTAGCATTATTCTCATCTACGTTGTTTTCAACGTTTGTACTTATTATTCTTATAGCTCTTGTACGTCAGGGAATTTTGCCTCAGTAATTCTTTTGAAGCAAATGTTACATAATAACTATTATGTTAAATAGGGATTTTGAAAACCTCCCTCTTCCGGTCTTGACAAATAGAATAAGAATAAAAATAAGGTGGAATGAATTCATCCCACCTTTTTTTATACAATCTGAAACTTCCAGCTATCAGTCAAGCATTCCTTCAGCCTTCAGAACAGTCTCAATCTTGTTGAGTTCTGATGACATGTTGAGCTTGTAGTAAATTGAGTAAAGCTGAAGTCCCCATTTCTTGACTTCGTCCGGAGCCATTTCGCGAACCTTTTCAAAAATCGGAAGAGCTTCCTGGTAGTATGTCTTCTCTGTATCAAGCACCTTCTTGTAAGCCGGTGAGTTGAACTTTACGTCTGACTGTGACTCCATGTAGTTGTTTGCCTCGAAAATATAGCAGAGACCCATGTTGATGTATGCCTCCTGCAGATTAGGATCCTTCTCGATAGCAACCTTGTAAGCTTCGATTGCATCCACATAGTTCTTCTGATTCTGACGGATATAGCCCTTGACATAGTGGTTGTAGGCCTTTTCCGGAGCAACCTCAAGCATCTCGTTCACGAATGACTCCATTGCTGCCATATTGTCGTTTGAATCATAGTAACCCAGCAGACGCAGATAATAGAAATCCTTGGTGGGATATCTGGTGATACCTTCCTTCAGACAATCAATCCACTTGGCTGTGTCACCGAGATTCTCGTATGCCATGCACTTGAACTGGTAGCAGGTCTCTCCGTTCTCCTCATCTTCGATGCCCAGGTCAACGAACTTCAGGACCTTGTTGTAGTCTTCCATCTGAACGGCTGCAAGTGTCGGATAATATGCAAACTGCTTTGCGTACATCTGATAGTTCTCGTCCTGTTCGGTATATTTCTTGAGCATAGGCATCTCGGAAACTTCGTAGTACTTCGAGAAGATTTCGAAGGCCTTTGCATAGTCACGGCGACGGTTGAAATAGAAAATACCACCGTTGATCAGATTCGTGCGGTTGTTGTCCAGATAAGCGCCGTTCTTGTCGCGGCAGGTTGTGTATGTCTTGCCCTTTGCGTCAGGAATCTGCTGCAGTGAATCGCAGTGATTGTAGCAGTCGTACATCTTGACCAGATAATCATACATAGCAACGGTATCGCATGGCTGATTCATTGTGGTCTTGTAGTTCTCAGTAAGATACAGTTTCTGGTAAACATCGCCTGCAACATTCCAGGTCTCAGCGTTATTCTTTGAATACTCGTTGCTTAATGCCTGCTCAATCAGAGATTTGGCTCTTCTTACTTCACCTCCGTCCCCAAGCTGTTCCTTGGCATCCTTAACTACCAGCATAGCCTCCTTAGTGGCTTTCTGCAAAGCTTTCTGAGCTGCCTTGTCAAGCTGCTGTGCATTGGCTGCGCCGTTGACGCACAGAGCTGCAACTAAAACAAATAATACTCTTTTCATACTAAAATTATTTAAGTTACATTGATTTGAATTCCAAAACATATAAAAGTTTAATCCTGTACCTCCTGTGTCTCCGCTACAGGACTACCCTCTCCTGCCGTATTCTCTGACGGTTCTTCCGACTCTTCCGGATCGGCATCCACCTTGCATACGGACGCTATCTGATCTCCGCGCTTCTCCAGATTGATGAGTCTGACACCCTGAGTGGCACGTCCCATCACACGAATTGAAGCTACGTCAAGTCTGATGGCAATACCGGACTTGTTGATAATCATAAGGTTATTCTCGTCGGTCACTGTCTGTATCGAGATGAGCTTGCCGGTCTTCTCGGTGATGTTGATGGTCTTGACACCCTTTCCGCCACGATTGGTCTTGCGATAGTCCTCAATGTCGGAACGCTTGCCATAACCAAATTCAGACACAATCAGTATTGTTTCATTCTCCAGATCGTTGACTGCAACCATTCCAACGACATGGTCAGAACCGTCATTGTCAAGAGTCATGCCGCGAACACCGGTTGATATCCTGCCCATGGAGCGCACTGTACTCTCATTGAAGCGCACTGCACGTCCGTTGCTGTTTGCGATGAGAAGTTCATTGTCGCCGTTAGTCATAAGGACATCCACTACCCTGTCACCTTCCTCCAGGTTGATTGCGCGGATACCGGAGCCGTCCTTGCGTCGGGTTGAATACTCAGTCAGAGAAGTCTTCTTGATTGTTCCGTTGTTTGTACAGAACACCAGATAATGGTTCTCCTTGAACTCCTGATCCTCAAATGACGGAATGGCAATATAGGCGGTGATTCTGTTGCTCGGGTCAATATTCAGGATATTCTGTATGGCTCTGCCCTTTGAATTCTTGGCACCTTCGGGAATGTCGTACACTCTCATCCAGTGATACATACCGTTCTCCGTAAAGAACAGAATGTAATTGTGCATCGTGGCAGTGAACAGATGCTCTATGAAGTCCTCATCCCTCTTGTCACTGCCGCGGGAACCGACACCTCCGCGAGCCTGCAGACGATAATCGGCAAGCTGTGTGCGCTTGATGTATCCGTTATGTGATATAGTGATGATCATTGCATCGTCGGCATAGAAGTCTTCCGGATTGAACTCCTCGGAAGCCATTACAATCTCTGTACGACGTGAATCACCATACTTCTCCTTGACTGCAACCATCTCCTCCCGGATAACCTCGCGGCATCTTTCAGGATTGTCAAGAATTTCCTGAAGCTCACTGATGCGAATCATCAGGTTGTCATACTCCTCATGGAGCTGATCCTGCATCAGACCGGTCAGCTGGCGCAGACGCATGTCCACGATGGCCTTGGCCTGAATCTCATCAAGGCCGAACCTTGCCATGAGGTTCTGGATGGCGAGTTCCGGAGACTTGGCGGATTTGATGATATGAACCACCTCGTCAATGTTGTCTGAGGCGATAATCAGACCTTCCAGTATGTGGGCTCTCTTCTTGGCTTCGTTCAGGTCGAACTGTGTGCGGCGGATAACCACATCATGTCTGTGGTCCACGAAGCACTTGATAAGATCCTTCAGGTTGAGACACTTCGGACGGCCGTTGACAAGTGCGATGTTGTTGACGCTGAATGAGGACTGGAGCTGGGTCATCTTGAACAGCTTGTTCAGCACGACATTCGCATTGGCATCCTTCTTGACGTCAATGACGATACGCATGCCCTCGCGGTCCGATTCATCATTTACATTGCTGATGCCTTCAATCTTCTTGTCCGTTACAAGCTGGGCGATATATTTGATGAGTTCAGCTTTGTTGACATTGTACGGAATTTCGGTAACCACAATCTTCTCGTGGGCAGGACCGGATTCAATGTCTGTCTTGGCGCGCATGATGACGCGGCCGCGACCTGTTTCGTATGCATCCCTGATTCCGGAAATGCCGTATATGTATGCACCTGTCGGGAAATCAGGTCCCTTGATATGATGCATCAGTCCGTCCACGTCAATGTCCGGGTTCTCCAGATATGCGATGCAGCCGTCCATTACCTCCACGATGTTGTGTGTCGGCATGTTGGTGGCCATACCTACAGCGATGCCGGTTGCTCCGTTGACGAGCAGGTTCGGGAAAGTTGCCGGAAGTACGACCGGTTCGACATCCTTGTCGTCATAGTTCGGAGCGAAGTCGACGGTGTTCTTCTTGATGTCGGCCATCATCTCCTCTCCCAGCTTCTTCAGACGGGCCTCGGTGTACCTCATGGCTGCAGGGCTGTCGCCGTCAATGGAACCGAAGTTACCCTGACCGTCCACCAGAGGATAGCGCATGAACCAGTCTTGAGCCAGACGAACCAGAGCTCCGTATATTGAAGAGTCACCATGCGGATGGAAATGTCCCATGACATCACCGACGGTACGGGCTGACTTGCGGTATCCCTTGTCCGACGTGTTGCCGTCCCGCATCATACTGTACAGTATCCTGCGGTGTACCGGTTTCAATCCGTCACGCGCATCCGGAAGGGCGCGTGCCACGATGACAGACATCGAATAGTCTATGTATGAGGACTTCATCTCCTCCTCAATGTTCACCTTGATAATTCTGTCCTGTTCCAATTCTGTTCTGTTTTTGTGATTACGATATTTTCCGGAGCAAAACTCTCCGAAGCGGACGTAAAGATAATAAAAATAAGCGTTAGCTTTATATAAATAAGGTATATCTTTTCAACAATTTCACGGGTGTCAGATGCCTGTTTCCATTGTTGAAAAGTTTTTGGCACGGGTTTTGCATGTGCTGCTCGTGAACGGTCATATAATGTATAACTTTGTCATTCGTGTAGAACTATGGAAATGGAAAGACATCTGTCAGATAAGGCTGCATCCATTCTGCTTCTGAGCAGGGAGGAGGCTGATCGTCTTCATAACGGAGCCATATCTCCGGAACATCTTCTCCTCGGCATGATGCGTGACCGCAATAACCGTGGGGTGGATCTGCTGTCAAGGCTTGATACCGACATGACGGAACTCAAGCGCAGACTGGAGGACTATCTGTGTACGGCATTCACTCAGTCTGAAGAACAGACATACGTTTCGTTCAATGACATCACAGTGACATCGGAGACATCCAAGATATTGAGGATAAGCATACTGGAGGCCAGGATGCTGAAAATTGACCTGGTGGATGCAGACCACATCCTGCTGGCCATACTCAGAGACAGCCGTTCGTTTGCATCAAAGGCTCTGGGCGAACAGAAAATTGATTACAGACGTACTGTTGAACTCGTGACTTACAAACCTGATACGACCATGGGACTCGGCTTTACCGACGAGGACGAGGATGAACAGTCTCCTACCGGCAGCCAGCAGTCTTCGTCACAGGAGAGGAGCAGCCATACGGCTACTGCCAGCCGCTCCGGCAGCAGGACTCCGGTGCTGGACAACTTCAGCACAGACATGACCCGTCAGGCCTCTGACGGAAAACTGGATCCCGTAATAGGACGTGATACGGAAATAGAGCGTCTGGCACAGATACTGAGCAGACGCAAGAAGAACAATCCTATTCTGATAGGCGAACCCGGCGTCGGAAAGACTGCCATAGTCGAGGGACTTGCCGAAAGAATAGTCAGGAAACAGGTTCCGGGCATTCTGTTCGGAAAGCGTGTCATTTCGCTGGATATGTCTTCTGTAGTTGCCGGAACCAAGTATCGCGGTCAGTTTGAGGAACGTCTGAAGTCCATTATTTCCGAACTCAGAGCCAATCCGGACATCATACTCTACATAGATGAAATCCATACGATTGTCGGAGCCGGATCCGCTCCAGGATCTATGGATGCAGCCAATATGCTGAAACCGGCATTGTCCAGGGGCGAGCTTCAGTGCATCGGTTCCACCACTACGGATGAATATCGCAAAACCATTGAAAAGGACGGGGCACTGGAACGCCGCTTCCAGAAGATTATCGTTGAGCCGACATCTGCTGAAGAGACTCTTCAGATACTCCGTATGATCAGAGACAGGTATGAGGAACACCATAACGTCACATATACGGAAGATGCTCTGAAGGCTTGCGTGGATTATGCCGACCGATATCTGTCAGATAGGAATTTTCCTGACAAAGCCATAGATGTTCTGGATGAGGCAGGATCCCGTACACACCTGTTCAACCTCACTGTTCCGAAGGAGATTGAGGAAAAGGAACATGAAATAGATGACATCAGAAACCGCAAGAATGAAGCTGCCGGAAAACAGGACTTCGAGGCTGCAGCCGGACTGAGGGACAGGGAGAAGCAGCTGTTGGCCGAACTGGATGAAATGCGCCTTCACTGGAAGGACGAATCCAAACAGAAACGCATTCCGGTCGATGCGGACCAGATAGCCGCTGTGGTCTCCATGATAAGCGGTGTGCCGGTACAGAGGATTGCGTCTGAGGAGTGTGTGCGCCTGAAAGGCCTCGCTCCGATCCTGAAATCCCGTGTGATTGCGCAGGATTCTGCCATTGATACGCTTGTACGTGCAATACGACGCGGGCGCGTTGGCCTGAAGAACCCGGACAGACCTATCGGGACGTTCCTGTTCCTGGGTCCTACAGGCGTCGGCAAGACTCTGCTGGCCAAGGAACTGGCAATACAGATGTTTGGCAGTGCAGATTCCCTGATACGCGTGGATATGAGCGAATTTATGGAGAAGTTCACTGTGTCCAGACTGGTCGGAGCCCCTCCGGGATACGTAGGATATGATGAAGGTGGCGAATTGACCGAGAAGGTGAGACGCAGGCCCTACTCCATCATTCTGCTGGATGAGATTGAGAAAGCTCATGCGGACGTGTTCAATCTGCTGCTTCAGGTTATGGACGAAGGACGTCTGACTGACAGCAACGGACGTACCGCAGACTTCCGCAATACGGTAATATTAATGACCTCCAACATAGGTTCAAGACAGGTGAAGGAGTTCGGGAAAGGAATAGGATTCGGTGCAGGAAGTGATAGCCAGAATGCTATGGCACAAGAACTTATCCGCAAGGCGTTGAATAAGTCGTTTGCCCCTGAATTCATCAATAGAATTGACGAAATCATTACCTTCAACCAGCTGGACCGCAGTGCTGCTGACAGTATTGTAGGGCTGGAACTGGATGTGATATCTGGCAGGATGACAAAGTTGGGATACACCGTCAGTTTCTCGGAGGCGGCCAGAAAACATATCGCCAGCAAGGGATTTGATGTGGAATACGGAGCCCGTCCTCTGAAAAGAGCCATACAGAGCCTGGTCGAAGACCTCCTGTCGGAGGAAATCGCTGAAGGCAGATGCGTGTCAGGCGATTCTATTCTGGTGGACCATCAGGAAGGAAGTGACGTATTGTCAGTCCGGAAGGTTGCACAGACCGATATCTGACGACTGGTCTGCTGCCGGTTATTGACAAAATGTCATACGGCTTCCGTATGGCATCGGCGTTGTATCAATATAGGTGTGAAACGAATTAATAACATATAACTATGAGTAAGCAGAAAGGTACAATTGGAGTTACGACTGAGAACATCTTCCCGGTAATCAAGAAATTCCTGTATAGTGATCACGAAATATTCCTTCGCGAGATAGTGTCCAATGCAGTGGATGCGACACAGAAGCTCAAAACCCTTTCGTCAAAGGGCCTGCTCAACGGTGAACTCGGTGATCTGACCGTTCGTGTGAAACTGGACAAGAAGACCATCACGGTCAGCGATCGCGGCATTGGCATGACCGCAGACGAAATCGACAAGTATATCAATCAGATAGCCTTTTCAGGTGCCAATGAATTCCTGGAGAAGTACAAGGATGACGCAAATGCCATTATCGGTCATTTCGGCCTCGGATTCTATTCCTCATTCATGGTTTCGAAGAAGGTTGAGATTATCACCAAATCGTATCAGGAGGGTTCGAAGGCAATCAGATGGAGCTGTGACGGATCGCCTGAATTCACGATGGAGGAATGTGACAGGGAGGACCGTGGTACGGATATCATCATGCATATTGATGACGACTGCAAGGAGTATCTCCAGGAAAACGAACTGGACAAGCTGCTCAAGAAATACTGCCAGTTCCTGCCAGTTCCGATTGCGTTCGGCAAGAAGAAGGAATGGAAGGACGGAAAGAACGTAGAGACAGACGAGGACAATATCATCAATAATACCGAACCTCTGTGGACAAAGACTCCGAGTGACGTTACTGATGAGGATTACCGCAAGTTCTACAGAGAACTGTATCCTATGTCTGACGAACCTCTGTTCTGGATTCATCTGAATGTGGATTTCCCGTTCCATCTGACGGGCATCCTTTATTTCCCGAAAATCAAGAGCAACCTCGAACTCCAGAAGAACAAGATCAGGTTGTATTGCAATCAGGTGTTTGTGACTGATTCTGTGGAAGGTATCGTTCCGGATTTCCTTACACTGCTGCATGGTATTATCGATTCGCCGGACATTCCTCTCAACGTGTCACGCTCCTATCTGCAGAGTGATGCCAATGTCAGGAAAATCTCAGGATACATTCTGAAGAAGGTTGCCGATCGTCTGAGCTCCATCTTCAAGAAGGACCGTAGCGATTTCGAGAGCAAATGGGACGACCTGAAGATTTTCATCAACTATGGTCTTCTCACAGAAGAAGAACTTTATGACAAGGTATCCAAGATACTTCTGTTCAAGGATACTGACGGAAAGTACTTCACGCATGATGAATACAAGACTCTCATTTCCGACAATCAGACAGATAAGGACAAGCAGCTGATATACCTCTATGCCAATGACAAGGATGCACAGTACAGCTTCATCAGCAATGCCAACGACAGGGGCTATAACGTGTTGCTGATGGACGGACAGCTGGATGTCGCCGTGATAGGCATGCTTGAGCAGAAATTCGGGAAGAGCAGGTTCATGCGTGTTGACAGCGACAGCATTGACAGTCTGATAGCAAAGGAAGACAGAAAGAACGATACAGACAGTTCTGACGTCAGGATGCTTTCGTCAGTTTTCAAGAGCAGAATGCCTCAGATAGACAAGGTGGAGTTCCATGTTGAGGTCAAGTCTCTTGGTGAAACATCCCAGCCAGTCATAATCACTCAGAGCGAGTATATGCGCAGAATGAAGGAAATGGCGGATATTCAGGCCGGTATGAGTTTCTACGGAGACATGCCAAGTATGTATTCGGTCATAGTGAACTCCGATCACCCGATCATTGCCAGAATTTCCGGAGATGCGGACAGCAGCTGCTCGGCCAAAGTAGCTCCAATAGCTGCAGAATTGTCATCACTTCGCTCAAGGGCAGCAGAACTTCGCAAGGAGAAGGAAGGCAAAAAGGATGATGAAGTGCCGGAATCCGTCAAGACAGAGCTTTCCGATACTGAAAAAGCCATTTCGGAAAAGGAAGGCGATGAGGAAAAGGTCTATGCAGATTTCGCGCAGGACTGCAAGATTGCCAATGAGCTGGTCGACCTGGCACTTCTGCAGGTTGGAATGCTCAAAGGCAAGGCTCTGGATGCATTTATCAGACGAAGCATAGAACTAATCTGACGGAATGAGGCGAGCGATAGTGACAGCAATGGCCATATTACTGACATTCATGTCGGTAAATGGCCAGAAGGTGGGACTGGTACTCAGTGGCGGCGGTGCCAAGGGAGTAGCACATATCGGTCTCATCAAGGCTATGGAGGAACACGACATACCTATTGATTATGTCGTCGGTACCTCCATAGGTGCCATTATTGGCTCCATGTATGCTATGGGCTATTCCACTGACGAAATGGTTAATCTCATAATGTCGGAGGAATTCAGTCGCTGGTATAGCGGAGAAGATGACAGTCAGTACAGGTTCTATTTCAAACAGAATGACCCTACCCCGTCACTGGGCACCCTTCATTTCGACCTTCACGATTCCCTTCTGGTGGTTCGTCCTCAAAGTACGAGCATCGTGAATCCCAATCAGATGAATCTTGCTTTCGTGAACCTGTTCTCCAGTGCCGGTGCTGCATGTGGAGGTGACTTTGACAAACTGATGGTTCCGTTCCGCTGCATCGGCGCAGACGTGTACAACAAGCGCAGGATTGTGATGTCGCACGGAGATCTCGGCAATTCCGTCCGTGCGTCCATGACCTTCCCATTCGTGTTCAAACCGATTAGCATTGATGGCGTAATTGTCTATGATGGTGGCATCTATGACAATTTTCCATACGATGTTATGATTGACGAATTCCATCCCGACTTCATCGTTGGCAGTATAGTTTCAGGTCCTGATTCCATTCCTGATGCGGACAATCTGTACGGACAGCTTCGCTCCATGATTATTCAGGAGAACGATGAGGATTATGTGATGCCGGCTGAGAATGGTATTGCTGTTGACATGAACCTCGATGATGTCAGGCTTCTTGATTTTCAGCGTGCGGATGAACTGGTAAAGCGCGGGTACGAATATGCCATGGGGTATATTGACTCCATTACGTCATGTATCAAATCCAGACGTTCACAGGATGTCGTCAGGAAACGGAGGGAGGAGTTCAAGTCAGAAATGCCCGAAATGGTGTTCCGGAATATTATTGTTGATGGCGTATCGGAACACCAGGCGGAATTTCTGGAACGTGAGTTCAGACAGGACAATGCTTCCGGGGAGAAATTCGGTTTTGAAGAACTGAAAAGAGGTTACTTCAGACTCCTGTCGGACAATGGCGTAAAGGATATTGTGCCTAAAGCATCATATAATCAGGCAGATTCAACCTTCTCTCTTATTCTTGATGTCGATCTTGACGACAAGATGATGCTTCATCTCGGAGGCGGACTCTCCACATCCTCAACCAGCCAGTTGTATGCCGGAATCTCATACAAGAGCGTCGGGAACTATTCAGTTGACTACTTGCTTGACGGTCAGGTCGGCAGGGCATACAATGACGCTCAGTTCACCATCCGTCTGGATATGGCGAAAAAGACTTCAAAGGCCCTGTCCATGAAACTGGCATTTTCCAATTTCAACTTCTACAATCAGAAGTATATCTTTACCAATTCCGACAATCCTGCCTTCAACAAAGACAATGAACTGTTCCTCAAACTGAAGGCAACATGGCCCTTCCTCAATGAAAGCAAGGCCGAACTGTCATTCGGTGGTGCCCTTCATAATGACTATTACACCAATTCCAAGAACATATCCAATTTCAAGTACGACATCACCAGGTCGCAGATGCTCGGCGCATCGGCAAAATTCATTGCCAATACGCTGAATGCTCTGCAGTACCCTACTCAGGGATATACAGCATACATTCAGGGTGACATCTACACTTCGAGGGACAAATATATGCCGCGAAGTATCAGTGACGAATCAACCTACACAAACAAATCCTGGTTGCAGATGACAGTTCTGGCAGATGTCTACACTAAAGTCAGTCCAAAGCTCACCTTGGGAAACTACATGAAACTGTACTACTCAACCCGTGGATTATGTGACAGTTATCAGGCTACAATGATGCAGGCCGGACGGTTTGAGCCTACGGTTAACAGCCTGTTTATCTACAACAATGATTTCAGAGCAAACAAATATGTCGCATACGGTTTCAAGCCGATATACAATCTGAACCGCTTCTTCCACCTCCGTGGAGAGTTCTATGGTTTCCTGCCTTTCTTCCCCATCTGCAGTGATGCGAACTCCAAGCCGTACAGAGGTGAGGCATTTTCAGAGATTTCATTTTTGGGCGAAGTATCTCTGGTGGCCAAATATGAACGTGTTTCCGCCAATGTTTTCCTCAACATCAATGGCAAATCAGGCCGCTGGGAATCTCCGACATTCGGCATAACAATCGGATATCTGATGCCGGGAGAGCGTTTCATTGAATAACACCCTTCTTTTTCAGAAAAAAAAGCCGTTGCAAAGTTGCCAGCATCAAAAAAAAACGTAACTTTGCAGTGTCAAATCTGATGCACGACATCAGTACGGGATGGTTCCGTAGCTTAACTGAATAGAGCATCTGACTACGGATCAGAAGGTTCCGGGTTTGAATCCCGGCGGAATCACGACAGGAGGAAGTTAATAGCTTCCTCCTTTATTTTATATATCGGCACTGGTGCAGTGCGTAATACTACTTTGTTTTGACTACTCTTGAGTAATTGGCAGTAGAATTCAGATTGTAAATGA